>CANQSL010000018.1 GCA_947626515.1 uncultured Bacilli bacterium | reverse complement strand
ACTGCTTTGAATTAGGTGAAACCAATCTTTTGGCAACACTCAACACTAGCATATTGAATGTTCCTTTTTTATTTTATGCAAGTTTCATGCACAAATACATAATAACATAAAAACGCACTTGATAAAAGTGCGTTTTTTTATCTTTACTCGTGTTTTTCCGAGTTTTCTATCTTTCTGGTGGAGAATAAGGGACTCGAACCCTTGACCCTCTGCGTGCAAGGCAGATGCTCTAGCCAACTGAGCTAATTCCCCAGACAACAAATAAATTTTACTATATTAATTAGCTGTTGTCAACTATACTTTTAATATTTTAATTATTTTATGTCAATTATTTGATTAAAATATATGTAGTTGTTATTAAAAGTAATTGTTTTTTTAATAGTATTAATATTATTTATAAAACCAATTATACAGATAATAGATTCGTTTTTATATATAGATAAATTAACTTTATAATGATTGATGTAAGCATCAAATAATTTCTCATTTATGTAATTAAGCTGATCTTCTGATAAAATAGGTTTACTTATTTTTTTATTATTTTTAATTTTACTTTCTATTAATATTTTATCGTTAATTAAAGAGTTAAATGGAGCCCATTTAATATATGATCTATCCTGCATTATGACCTCCTATTTTAGTATTTCTTAATTTTATTGTAGACGTATTTAAAAGAGAAGTTGCATTTAATATAGAATTATTTCCATATTTTAAAGAAATTTGATCTAATGCTTTATCTAAATTATTTTTTTTATTAACTATATTTATGTTTTCAAATAAGTTGAGTTGTATATAGCGATCTTTTTCTAATTTAGATAAACCTATATTTACTTGCCTAATAGGCATATCTTCCTCATAATTTTTATCAAATAAATTTTTAATTATTATATACAGTTTATCAATATCAGTTGTCTGGTTATCTAATTTTTTAGATACTGAAAATTCATTTCCTATAGTTTTAGAATATCTTATATGTAAATATACTTTGCCACAAGACAATTTTTCTAATCTTAATCTTTTAGTTAAACTAACAAGCATTTCTTTTAATATTATATATATTTCATCATTATAATAATCTTTAAATAATACTTGTCCATTAGATATACTTCTTTCTTTAGCTTCTCTATTAAAATCACTAATTTTGCTTAAATCTATTCCATTGGCATGTTCCCAAAGTTCTTCTCCAATTATTCCAAATTTTTCTTTTAATTTAGATTTATCATATGTTGCTATATCTTTAACCTTATACAATCCTAAATCATTTAGTTTCTTTTCCATACGTTTTCCAATTCCCCACATATTAGAAAGAGGAGAAATATTCCATAATTTAGTTTTTATATCGTTATAATTCCATTCTGCTATAAAATTACTATTATGTTTAGCTTCTATATCCATTGCAACTTTAGCTAAAAGCATATTAGGGCCAATACCTGCAGTAGCATATAATTTAGTTTTTTCTCTGATTTTGTTCATTATATCTAAAGCTAATTGATATGGAGTTTTTTTATAAAGGTTTAAATAGTTTGTTACATCTAAGAAACATTCATCTATAGAGTAAATATGCAAATCTTCTATTGAAATATATTCTAAATAGATATCAATAACTTCTTTGCTTTTTTCTATATATAAACTCATTCTAGGACGAGCAATAGTATATTTTATATGTTTGGGTATTTCATAAATTCTACCTCTTGATTTAATTCCTAAACTCTTTAAATATGGTGTTACTGCTAATGTAATTGCACCATCTCTATTAGGCTCTGCAACAACTAAAGGATACGTAAAAGGATCTAAATTTCTAGCTACACATTCTACTGATGCAAAGAAACTTTTTAAATCAATACAAAGTATACTTCTTTCCATAAAATCACCTAAATAAAGTATAATACATTTGTTCGTGTTATTCAACTGGTATAAATTGGCATTAGTTGACAAGAAATATATTATAAGTTATGATATAAATCACTTTATAAATTTAGGAGGTTAATATGAAAATAACATATTTGAATAAAAAATTAGCTTCATTAGCTTTAGCGGGAACTTTATTTTTATTACCTGGATGTGATTCTGTTGAGTTATCCGAAAATTTAGATGATTACGACATAATTGATACTAATAGTGAAGAAAGCAAAAATGGATTATATAAAGGAGTAAAACAAGAATTAGATGTCGATGGAGAAAATTTTAAATTAATAGTTGAATACCATTGTGAAAATGATGAATGGAGAATAACAAGCGATAAAAAGCTTTATATGAAAATATATACAAAAGGTTTGGATGATACAAAAAAAGTATATATAGACAATATACATATGGATACTTTTATTATTTCTTCTAATGCATATTTTAATGGAATAAAACAAGACACTTTAGATGATAGAATTCATACTTCATTGCTTATGGGATTCCCAATAAGTGATACAAATGAATATTATGGAATAAATGAAATAGAAGGTCAAAATGATGAATTTATTCATGGATACTTTTATGGTTTTTCTGGATATAGTTCAGGAGAAGTAGAAGAAGAAAGACGTTTGGAATCCGATTATTTAGAAGATGGAGTTTATGGCAATAAAATTTCTGGAGTTATTGGAATACTTATAGAAGATACTTTAACTGGGGAGATAAGAGGAGTAGATGTAGATACAAAATTAAGAGTAGATGCTAATAATAAAATTACTTTTCAAGAAAATAATACAGAAATAACTTATGAGTATGATAAGAAAGGCAACAAGAAAGTATTAAGTAAAAAACCTATAAAATAGCTATATAAGCTATTTTTTATATTAACAACTATTATTTTTTAGAATATAGTGTAATAGGTGAGTTTATGAATTATAATATAGATAATATATATGTTGGGGAATTAGTAAAAGCTAATAGAATATATAGATGGTATCATGAATCTAAAAATAAAAGCGAAATTATTAGTAATTCTCCATGGGAAGTAGAAAAATATAAAAAATTAAGAAATATATTATTTTCACTAACAGACGATAAGCTATCTAATGATTTATTTTATGATAGTCCTAATTATCCAATACTTAATATAAGTGATTATAATACAATATCTAAATTAAATAATAATATAATTTTAGTAAAAGACGCAACTAATTTAAAAAAATTATTAGAATATTTTGGTTATAAAAACGATTTAACAGAAGAAGATCTTATAAAAATAAAAAATACTTTATTTAAACCAACATTTATATTAGATTTATCTTTATTATTTGGTTATATTGAAGTAGAAGATACAAATAATTTTGATATAAAAGATATATATACTAATAGATTGTTTAAGAATATAAATAAATCTATGTTGCCTAAAGAATATTTTTTATCTTTAATTAATTTTAAAGATTATAAAAAAGATGGATTAAAATATGATACATTTAAACCTAAAGAATCTATAAAAAAATTAATAAAATATTAATTATCTTGATATTTTAAATTTAATTGATATAATAAAATTTAAAGAAGGTGTTTTGAATGGATTATATAGATAAAATAAAAGATATATTAGAAAGTGATGCTATAGTAATAAATGATGAAGAAATAATTGATAATAGAATGTATCTTATAAAGCATAACATAATAAAAAAAGATACTGATGATAATTTTTGTATTGAATTAATTAAATTAATAAGCAATCATCTAAACGAATTGTGTGATAAATTTACTTATTATAAAAAAGCTTATGATGAAAAAGGCAATTTAATAAACATAAATTATAATATTGATAGCAAAATAATATCTTCTTTAAAGCTAAAAAATCGAAGTTTTGCAAAAGAATTATTTAATTATGTATGCAAGATTCTAGAAAATAATCAATTTATTAAATTAGATAAAAATACTTTGATAAATTTATTAAATCGTCAGCCAATAAATTCTAATTTAGATTTAAATCATTATCGCAACTTTGATTTTGAAAAAATTATTGATATTATAAATAAAAATAAATTATTAGAAAAATTAAATATTAATACGGATGATCTGTACCAAATTTTATTAGATACATATCAAATAAATAATACTTATGCATTTGTTAACTTAATTAATAATGAAGAATTTATTAAAAACAAATCTAAATTAAATGAAATCTTATTATGTGTAAAACCCGAAATATTTATAGATATTTATAATATAATAAAAAACAATTATGATAAGAATTATGATATATTTAATATAATAAAAAAAAGAAATAAAAATAATTTTTGTGAAAAAATTATTGTAGAATTATTAAATAGAAATATATCAGAACAAGACTGTAATTTAATTCATAAAATTTTAACAGATTCAGAAATTACAATTAATTATAATTATTATATAGCATCTTATTATGGTGAGACTGATTTAAAGTCCCTTATAGCATTAAGTAGAAAAAAGCTACTTATAAATGATTTGTTAAGCAAAGAAGAAAATATACAGAATGGTTATTCTGAAGGAGAAAATGGTATTCATTTATTTAGCTTGTATGCTATTATTGGTGATTATAATAAAGCATTAAACACATTTAAAGAAAATTATTCACCAAAAGATGATTATATATATAATAGTTTAGAAAAAAAAGACTGTATATATGTTAGCAATTATCCTTATATAGATTCCTTTACCGAATTAATATATGCATTTTTAAATTCATTTGATGAATTTAATATAGAATATGAAAAAAGAAAAGATATAATAAGGCAAGTATTGCAACTTGAAAATATAGGATTTATCAAGTTGGAAAAAATATTATCTATCTTAAAAAAAGTATTATTACAAGAAGATTATGAATTAATTATAAATGATTTAATTTCAAGAAAAAATGAATGTAATTTAAAATTTATAAAAGTAAATGATGTTTTTGCTGACACATTAAAATTAATGAGTGATGAAGAAGTTAATGCTTATTTAACTGATGAGTTAAATATAGAATGTAAAAAATTAAATTTAAGTAAAAAATAAATAGTATATAAATTTATATATTATTTTTTTATAACTTTCTATTTAAATTTAATTAAAAAAATGATAACATATTTAAAGTGGTGGTACTTGTGAATTATATTAAAGGTAAATTTAGACAAACTATCTATAGAAGTGATTCAGGATATACTGTAGGTTTATTTAGAATAACTGAAACAAACGATCCAGAAATGGAAGCATTTTTAAAAAAATCTGTAACTTTTACAGGATATTTTACAGAACTTATTTTAGATGAAAATTATATATTATATGGAAATTTAATATTTCATGATAGATATGGATATCAATATAATGTTACATCATATGAACAAATTATGCCTGAAGGTAAAGATGCAATAATAGAATTTTTAACTAGTCCACTAATTAAGGGGTGTGGAGAAAAAACTGCAATAAAGATAGTAGAAATACTTGGGGACAACGCTATAGAAAAAATCAAAGAAAATATTAATAATTTAGATTTAATTCCAAAATTAACGGAATCTAAAAAACAATCTATATATAAATCTATATTAAAATATTATGAATCAAATGAAACGATTATTAAACTTAAAGAATATGGTTTTTCAATTAAGGATAGTTTGAAATTAGTTAATACTTATGGGAATGGAATTATCAATATTGTAAAAGATAATGTTTATAATTTAATAGACTTAATAGATTTTAAAACTTTGGATAAAATATATTTAAATATGTATAAAGAGACTACAGATACTAGAATAGAAGCTTGTATAGTAGAGACTATGAAAAGAATTACTTTTAATACTGGAGATACATTCTCTTATATAGAAGAAATCTTAAGAGCTTTAAAACAAGAATTTAATATAGTATTAGAACATGATGATTATTTTAATGTGCTTTCAAATGAAAGAAAAATAATAATAAAAGACAATAAATATTATCTTCCTGAATATTATGATTCAGAAATAAATATAGCTAAAAATTTAAATATAATTAATTCTAATGAAATAAAACAAATAAATAAATTAGATGATTACATAGAAAAAATTGAGATGGAATTAGAAATAAAATATAATGATGAACAAATAGAAGCTATAAAATCTGTTTTTAATAATAATATATCAATTATAACTGGAGGTCCTGGTACAGGAAAAACTACAATTATTAAAGGGATATTATTTTTGTATCAATTAATACATAAACTTGATAAAAATATAATGTCTACTAAAGTTGCTTTAATTGCACCAACTGGTAGAGCTAGTAAGAGAATGAGCGAAACGACAGGGTATTTAGCTTCAACAATACATAGATATTTAAAATGGAATAAAGAAAATGGATATTACGGAATAAATGAATTTAATAAAGCTGATCATGAATTAGTTATTATAGATGAAACTAGTATGATTGATACTCTTCTTTTTGATAGTTTATTAAAAGGATTACAGAGAAATGTCAAATTAATATTAGTAGGGGATGAAAATCAGCTTCCTAGTGTATCTCCTGGTTTAATTTTAAACGATTTAATTTCTACAGAAAAGTTTGCTCATATAAAGCTTAATAATATATATAGGCAATCTTCAAATTCTTATATACCTTATTTAGCTAAAGAAATAAAAAATAGAGAATTAAATAATTTTTTAGATAAAAAAGATGATTATAATTTTATAGAATGTAATACTAGAGATATAAAAAATATATTAGAAGACATTGCAAAAAAAAGTTTAAATAAAAATTTAAATGAAGATAATATACAAGTATTAGTTCCTATGTATAAAGGTGAAATAGGTATAGATAATATCAATATTAATTTACAAAATATTTTTAACCCATATGATTCTAATAAAAATGAAGTATCTATTGGCGATGTTATTTATAGAGTTAATGATAAAGTATTAAATTTAGTAAATGATATAGATAAAGGTATCTATAATGGTGATATTGGATATATTTATGACATAGATATAGAAAGTAAAAGTGATTTTATAAGAGTTAATTTTGATAACAATATAGTATCTTTTAAAAGAGAAAACTTAAATACAATAAAACATGCATATGCTATAAGTATACATAAATCACAAGGTAGTGAATTTGATCATGTAATTCTTCCAATATCTATGACATATAATAAAATGCTTTATAATAAACTTATCTATACTGCTGTGTCTAGAGCTAAGAAAAGTTTAACTATAATAGGGTCTAAAGAAGCTTTTATAAGAGCAACTAATAATAACTATAGTATAGACAGAAAAACCTCCTTAACTGATTATTTGATGAATAAAATTAAATAAATGTATCATAATAATCTTGAGGAGATAAATAATATGAAAAAAATGACAAAAATGATGATGACTATGGCAGCAATGGGGGCTATGGGTGCAGGAATGTATATGGTTAATAAAAACATGAAAAAAGTTAAAACTAAAACTAAAAATTATAATAGTCAAACTAACAATTAAATGTTGTTGGTTTTTATTTTATCAAAATGTTTTATAATTTCTGAATTATAATAAGAAATTTTACCAGAAGGTAACTCTAAAACTCTTTCAATACCTAAATTATTAACAAAATTAGTATTGTGTGAAACAACTAACATAGTTCCTTCAAAAGTTTTTAAAGTTTCAGCAATTATTACTTGAGTTTCAGGGTCTAAATGATTAGTTGGCTCATCTAAAATTAATAAGTTAGCTCCACTTAAAGATAATTTAGCAAGTGCAACTCTACTTTTTTCACCAGGAGATAATATTTTTACTTTTTTAAATACATCGTCATCAAAAAATAAAAATCTTCCTAAAACATTTCTTATTTTATTTTCAGGCATATTAATATTTTTAAAATTTTCTAAGATAGTTTTATCATTATCTAATAATTCATGTTCTTGTGCATAATAAGCTATATCTGTTTTAGCTCCAATAATAATTTCGCCATTGTCAGGTATAAGTCTTCCAACTATTAACTTAAGCAAAGTAGATTTACCAATACCATTTTCTCCCACAACTAAAAACTTTTCTCCTTTAAATAATTCAAAAGATAGATTATTAATTATATATTTTTTATCTAATTTATTATATTTAAATTGTAAATTTGAAACTTTAATAGGGTAATTAGTGCTTTCTTGATTTAATTCCATTTTTAATTTAATTTGCTTTTGTACAGGATTTATTTCAATTTTATTTTCTAATATTTTATTTAATTTTTTTTCTCTATCTTGTGCCATTTTTTTACGTTTACCAGAAGAATTTTGATATTTATTTACTATATCTTGTAATTTTTCTATTTCTTTATTTTGAATTTCTGATTCTTTTATTAAATTTTCTTCTTCTTGTCTTTTAAGTTTTATAAAAATATCATAATTACCATTATAAATTTTCATATTTTTAGTTCTTTTATCTAAAAACAAAGTTTTAGTAGTTATTTTATTTAAAAAATCTATATCGTGTGAAATAATATATACACTACCTTTATATGTTTTTAAAAAATCTATTACAAAATCTTTAGTGGCTTTATCTAAATGATTAGTTGGTTCGTCTAATAAAATAATTTCTGGCATTGAATATAATAAACGTGCAAATGCTACTTTGGATTTTTGCCCTCCTGATAATTCACTTAATTTTTGATTTAGCATTTCATCAGTTATATTCATTCCGGTTATTATTTTTAATAATTCATTATCACTGCTGTAATAATTCCAATATTCTAATTCTTTTTGTAATTTATCAGCTTTATTCATTAACTCATTTTGTTTTTTTATATCTTTGGTTTGAGAAATTTGTTCATACGTTTTTTTAATTTTGTTTAATATTTTATCTATTGGTCTTCCCGTTAATAAAAAATTAAATACTGTATCATTAGTATATAAAGTATCTTCATCTATTACTTGTGGTAAAAAGCTTATATGAGTATTTTTATTAAATATAATTTTACCTTCATCTGGTTCTATTAAACCTAAAATAACTTTAAAAAAAGTTGTTTTGCCAGCACCATTTACTCCAACTATTCCAACTTTTTCTTTTTCTTTTATATAAAGATTAATATTTTTAAATATATCTTGAGTACCAAATGATAAAGATAAATTTTTTATTTGCATGAATATCATTCCTAACATTTTTATATTATACATTATTTCACTTTAAAATCAAATCTTGCCTAGATTCGGTTATGAAAATAATAATTTGCAATTTTTTTTATTATATAGTAATCTAATGGTTAAGGAGGGAAATATGGTAGAATATATAGAAAATTATTTAAAAAATTATTATAAAGAAGTTGGTCTTTTTTATAGAAAAGATGAATTATTAAATTTTATTGATGAATATAAAGATATATTAAATAATGAAATAATATCTTATCTTAATTCATTAGTTAATTTAGAATTTTCTGCATTTAAAGAAGATATTTTATCTTTTAAAACAATGGAATTGTTAGAAGAGTTAAAATTATATAGATTCATTGTTTTATATAATATATATCATAGATCATTAAATTTATTTAAAAAAGACACATCATTAAGAATTCAAGAATTTAATGATAAATCATTATTAGAAGTAAGTTTTAATACTAGCTCTATAATAGATAAGCCAATATTCAAATTATCTTTTGATGAAAGAAAAGCAAAAGCTATAGTAAATATATATGAAACTATTGAAAATAAAGAAGCAAGAGAAAGACAATTAAAGGTACTTTATAATAAAAAAAAGATATTAGAAGATAGTTTATATAAGCGATATAATACAGTTATAATTAATGAAGAAATAGATCCATTTTATAATATAGAGTTCGAGTTAGGCTATTCACTTATGGATGTAAAAAAGAAAATTAAATTATTGAGCGAGAGAACGAATTTAAGTGAAAGCGATAAAGAGTTTATAAAAAAAGAAGAAAATTTTAAAAATTTAGTTTTTAGTGATTTTTCTATAAAAGAAGAAGAATTAAAAGAAGAAGAACAAAGCGCTGTTAGCAAATATATTAATTTAAAAAATAATGAATTGACTGAATTAAATAAATCGTTGACAATTGAATATCCTCATTCAACTATTTATAAAAAAATATCATTTTATTAAAATCAATGAAAATTGATTTTTTTAATTATTTGTAAATAATATTTAATAGACTTACATATAATTGTCATATGTTGTATAATTTTTTTGTTTAATAATTGATAAAAAAAACGTTAAATGTTATAATCTTAAATGCGAAGAGGTGGACGTAAATGGAGAAAAAAAATAGTGAAATAACTTCGAGAGATGTCGATTTTGCAAAATGGTATACTGATATTATAAAAGCGGCAGACTTAGTAGATTATTCATCTGTTAAAGGCAGTATGATTATAAGACCATATGGATATGCAATTTGGGAAAGTATAGTAAAGGTTTTAGATAATAAATTTAAAGAAACAGGCCATGTAAATGTACAAATGCCAATGTTTATACCAGAATCTTTATTAAATTTGGAAAAAGAACATGTAGAAGGTTTTGCTCCTGAAGTAGCTTGGGTTACAATGGGTGGAGAAACCCCCCTAGAAGAAAGAATGTGCATACGTCCTACAAGTGAAACATTATTTTGTGATCACTATAAAAAAATAATAAAAAGCTATAGAGACTTACCTCTTTTATATAATCAGTGGTGTACTATAGTTAGATGGGAAAAGACTACAAAACCCTTTTTAAGAAGTAGAGAAATTCTATGGCAAGAAGGGCATACAATGCATGCAACAGAAAAAGAAGCGAGAGAAGAAACTTTAAAAATGTTAAACGTATATGAAGACTTCCAAAAAAATTATCTTGCAATACCTGTTATAACTGGTAAAAAAACTGACAAAGAAAAATTTGCTGGAGCTGAAGAAACATATACAATTGAAGCTATGATGTATGATGGAGTAGCCTTACAAAATGGAACAAGTCATTATTTTGGTCAAGGTTTTGCAAAAGCATTTGATATTAAATTTTTAAATAAAGATAATAAATTGGAATATCCTTATCAAACTAGTTGGGGAGTGACAACTAGAATGATAGGAGCAATAATAATGGTTCATGGAGACGATTACGGATTAGTGTTACCACCTAATATAGCTCCTATAAAAGTAAATATTATACCTATTAAAAATGACGAAGCAGTATTAGATGCTATTAAATATTTTAAAGATGCATTAACTTCTAATGATATAACTTATAACGTTGATACAACCGATAAAACTCCAGGATTTAAATTTGCAGAAAGTGAAGTTAAAGGGTATCCGATAAGATTAGAGATAGGTCCAAGAGATTTACAAAATAATCAAGTTACTTTAGTAAGACGCGATACTCGCGAAAAAATTGTAGTAGAAAAAAGTGATGCGTTAAACAGGATAAAAGAATTATTAATAGAAATTCAGCATAACTTATATAATAAAGCTTTAGAAAGAAGAAATAGTATGCTATATAATAATGTTTCAACTTATGAAGAATTAAAAGATATAGCAGAAAATAAAAGTGGCTTTGCCTTAGTCGATTGGTGTGGAAATGTAGAATGTGAAGAACACATTAAAGATGATTTGGGATTAAAATCACGTTGCATTCCATTTGATTTACAAGAAACTAGTGGAAACTGTATTGTATGTGGTAAAAGAGCTACTACAAAAATATATTTTGGAAGACAATATTAGAAAGGCAAAAAATGTCCAGTGATTTAAAAAAATTTATAGATATGATGGCTTTATTTGCAAGAGGAGAGGTAACAGAAAACTCTAAGCCATTGAAATATCATGATATATTAAAACTTTTAAAAAAACATAATGTTCAATATAGAGTAGAATTTGGTTCTTCAGAAAATGATTATGTAGAAAAAGATTCATTTGGCAATTACAAATTAGTAATATATTCTAGATTTTTATTAGAAAATAATAAACAAATTAAAAAAGAATATATAAGACGATTTGGTAAAAACAACTTTAAAAATGAAATAAAAAGAGAGTTAAAATTACTTTATAAAGACAATCATAATTATATTTATGAAAATATAGTTTTAGGTATAGGAGTAATTTGTTTAGAAGAATTTTTAGTCGATGAAAGAATACCTATAGAATACAAAATATTATTTAATCAATATTCTGATGACTCAATAGATAAAATTGCACTAGAATATTTTAAAAGTATATTTACTATACCTGACAAATTATTTGTAAAATTAATAAATGAAAATATAAGAAATTATAATACTAATGAATATTTAGTATCATCTTCTGATATAGCCAAAAAATTAAAACTGACTTATGAAACTGTAAATAATAGATTTAATTTAAATTAAAAAATTCAAGAGAAATCTTGAATTTTTATTTATTCATTTTTTGATGTTCTTCAGCTATTCTTTCATCTATTTTTTCTATTTGTTCTTTATTTTGTTCTTTAGATATATTAGAATCACCAGGATATCCTGCTATTATAGTATCTAGTTCTTCTTGAGAAAGTTCTTCTCCATCTATAATTTTTTCCTTTAATTCTTTTAATTCCTCTATAGTTTTTTCATTTTCCATTTAAATATCCTCCTAAATTTATTATAAATTAAAGTTTCTTATGCTTACAATGAATATATAAACATTATGTAAACAGGTTGTAAAATATTAATATAAATAGATTATTCAAACTGTAAAAAAATAATATTAATTTTTATTACATAATTAAATAGACTACTAAATTTTATTATGATAAAATAATAAAAAGGTGATTTTGATGAATAAAAATATTAGAAACTTTTCTATTATTGCACATATAGATCATGGAAAAAGCACATTAGCAGATAGAATATTAGAACTTACTCATAGCGTTAGTGTACACGATATGAAAGACCAACTTTTAGATTCAATGGATATTGAACGAGAAAGAGGTATAACAATTAAATTAAATGCTGTTGAGCTTAAATATAATTATAAAAATGAAGAATATACATTGCACTTAATAGATACTCCGGGACATGTAGACTTTTCTTATGAAGTATCACGCAGCTTAGCTGCATGTGATGGTGCTTTATTAATAGTAGATGCTGCTCAAGGGATAGAAGCTCAAACTTTAGCAAATTTATATTTAGCTTTAAATAATAATTTAACTATTATTCCGGTAATTAACAAAATAGATTTACCTAATGCTAATATAGAAAAAGTAACAAATGAATTAGTTGATATTTTGGGTTTTAAAAAAGAAGAAATAATCTTGTGTAGTGGTAAGACAGGAGCAGGAGTAGAAGATTTATTAAATGCTATAATTGAAAGAATTCCATCTCCTAAAATAGATGATAACGATAAAACAAGGGCATTGATTTTTGATTCGTATTTTGATTCTTATAGAGGAGTAATTGTATCTGTTAAAGTTGATTCGGGGGTCATAAAAGTTAAAGATAAAATTAAGCTTATGGCTACAGGAGCTACATATGAAGTAGTAGAATTAGGAGTAAATACACCAAAGGAGAAAAAGTTAGATAAATTAACAAGTGGTCAAGTAGGGTGGATTAATGCTTCGATTAAAAGTATTGACGATGTAAATGTTGGAGACACAATTACAACAGAACAAAATCCTGCAGATATTCCATTAGATGGATATAAGCCCATGAAACCAATGGTATATTCTGGATTATTTCCAATAGAGCCAAATAAATTTGAAGCTCTAAGAGAAGCATTGGAGAAATTGAAATTAAATGATGCTGCATTAGTATATGAACCAGTTACTTCAATCGCATTAGGATTTGGATTTAGAACTGGCTTTTTAGGACTTTTACATATGGAAATAATTGAGGAAAGAATAGAAAGAGAATTTGGTATAGAAATAATAGCTACAAGTCCAAGTGTTGTTTATGAAGTAATAAAAACAAATGGAGAAGTCATGCAAATTAATAGTCCAAATGAACTACCAGATAGGGCTAAGATTTCCAATATTAAAGAACCATATGTTAAAGCTAGTATATTTGTACCAAGCGATTATATTGGCCCAATAATGGATTTATGTAGTGAAAAAAGAGGAATATATCAAAATTTAGAATATATAGATAAATCTAGAGTAAATATTCATTATGAGTTGCCATTATCTGAAATTGTATACGATTTTTTTGACAAATTAAAATCATATACTAAAGGATATGCTTCTTTTGATTATGAATTATCAGATTATAAAGAAAGTGATTTAGTAAAGATGGATATTTTAATAAACGGAGAAATTGTCGATGCTCTAAGTACAATAGTTCATAAAAGCGTTGCTTATAATAGAGGAAAAGAAATTGTTGAGAATTTAAAAGAAATAATTCCAAGACAATTATTTCAAGTTCCTATTCAAGCAAGTATTGGTTCTAAAGTAATAGCAAGAGAAAATATAAGTGCTATGAGAAAAAATGTACTTGCAAAATGTTACGGTGGAGATATAACTAGAAAAAGAAAACTATTAGAAAAACAAAAAGAAGGTAAAAAAAGAATGAAAATGGTTGGCAGTGTAGAAATACCTCCAGAAGCATTTTTAAGTGTATTAAAAACAAATAAATAGAGGTTTTATGAAAACAGAAGTATTCAATAAAGAATTAAATTTAATAAATGATGAAAATATAAGAAAAAATGCACAAATTATATTAGATAATCTTCCAGATTATTTTTATAATATACCAGCAGCTTCAACTGGAAAATATCATCCTAAATTTGCAAATACGGATAAAGGATTAGTAAAACATACTAAAGTAGCTGTTTTTTTTGCTAATACTTTATTTGGCATATATAAATTTGATAGTCATACTAAAGATATAATTATTGTAAGTTTATTAATACATGATGGATTAAAGAAAGGATTTGTAGAAGAAAAATATACAAGATTTGATCATCCTCTTTTAATTAGAGAACTTTTAAATAATATCAGAAATTTACTCACACTTACTAATTATGAAATAGATGAGATTGCTACTAATGTAGAAAGTCATATGGGAAGATGGAATACAAGCGAATATAGTGATGTTGTGTTGCCTATTCCAAAATCAGTTACTCAAAAATTTGTACATATGTGTGATTACTTAGCAAGTAGAAAACAAATCAATTTTGAATTTGATGAATCTACTAATTTAATAGAATAAAAATCTTTACTTTTCTAAATTTATTATATAAAATAAATTCTATATATGAAAGGAAATATACATGAAAAATTGTGATATAAAAAAGATATTAAATGATTATGAAAATACAGAGGAATTAGAAGAATTTATCAAAATGATACTAAATACTTCTAATAAAGTATATAGAAAAAATGGTAAAACTTTTATAGAAATAAATTATACTAGATACGTCGGATCAGATGATAGAAAAGAATTAGCGAATGAATTTATTAAAGAAAATGATTTATTTGAAAATATAAAGAAAATATGCAACCTTATGAATATTAAACTAACCTTAGAAGGCTCTGATCTAAAAATGGAAAAAAATAAGCTTAATAAAATAATATGGTATGAAGAGTGTATTTATAGATTTAATTTCCCTCTAAAATTATACACTAATATAATTAATACTATATATGAACTACAAGAAGAAAAAGAAAAAACATTAAATTATACTTTATAATACTCTCTCAGGAGAGTTTTTTTAAATAGAAAATAATTATAAATATTGACTACAAATAAAATGATATGTTAAAATATTTTTCAATAATTTACATAAATGGGGGATAATAATGGTTGATATAAATATATTAAAAAAGGTAAGAGAATTAATTAAAATATACGATTTTAAAATTAGTGAAGAGTGGCTAGAAACACGAACTGAATTAGAATTATCTAATTTAATGAAACTTCCTTTAAATTTAAAAGAATATTTTATAGATACTAATTTACTTATAGATAGAAGTTTTTTAAATAGCGAATATTATATTTCAGATATAGATATGCTAGTTAAATATTTTAGTTATGCTTATTCCAATTCTAATTTTGAAAATAATGATTTAATAAAACAAAAAACTAATATATTATTTGATTTTGTTCAAGATGACGTTTCTAAAGGACATGAATATCACTTAATGGATATGAAAACCTTAATAAATTGTGAAAGCTTATATAAACTAAATTTAATTTATAATATTGCTACTTGTGAAAATTCTTTGAATAGTAATTTTCATACGTTCGATATTAATTTAATAAATAAAGCTACTGAGAAAGACATAGCTAGTAAATTGGCAGAATTGGCAAGTAATAAATTATCATTAAATTCAAAATATCACAGCTCTGATATGGCTTTAATATATAAATCTACCAATGAAATCATTGCAGAGTACCTTTTGTTAGTTGGCAAAAATAGATTATCCTTAAATAGTCCTTACCATGAAAATGATATGAATTTAATCGCTAATTGTAAAGATACAGATATAGCTGATTTATTAGTCGAAGTGGCAACAAATGAAATATCTTTAAATAGTCTTTACCACGAAAGTGATATGAAGATAATTAGTGAAGCAACAGACTTAGATATAGCAGATATATTAGTTGAAATGGCAACAAATGAAATAACTTTAAAAAGTATATATCATGAAAGTGATATGACTTTAATATCGAAAATTAAAGATGTAGAAATCGCAAAGTTAATGTATGTTTATGCAACAAATAAGAAACATATAAAAGATAAAGACCATAATTTATATATGGAATTGTGCTCTAAAGCTAATAGTGACTATGAACAATATATCAATATGCTTCTAATAACTTATTTACAAAACAGCAAAGTTACCTTAAATAATGTTTTTGATGAAGTTTCTAATAAACATAAACGAATACTAGAATATATTTCAGCTTTGATTTTAAGAAAAAAGTCAAACATAGATCCGGTAAGTAAAACAGATGCAGAAATATCAAAATTAATATTAGAACTTTTAATTTCTACTAAAGATTATAAACCTTCGACATATAAATTAAGAAAGTATATAATGATTTTAAAAAAAGCTAAAAACATAGACTATGCAAGAGCTCTTCAAAAAATAATTATGTACGATTTAAAATCTAAAAAGCATTATTTTAATTACGATATAAATTTGATAAATAATGCTCCAAATGAAAAAACAGCTCTAGCTTTAGCAGCAGTAGCTATTGAATATAATGAATATAAATTTGACGATTATAAAAAGTTAATGGAAGAAGTTTATAATGATATAAATAAAATACCAGATAAAAAGAAAATATTAAGTATTGAAGATATTACGGCCTTAATAGATAATAATTAATACCATATTTTATAATTTGAAAATAAAAAAGTGGAGGTATTATGAAAGTATATAAATTAATAAACAATTTGAAATATTCTTTAGACAAAAATCAAAAAGAGAAATTATTTGAAATTCAAGACTTAGATTTAAATGAAAATTTTAACGTAAATATATTAATATTGGATAAATTATTAGATAGTGTATTTTATAAAGAAATAATTGAGTCATTAAATAATTTATACAATAAATCTGTAGAAAGAGCTAAATATATTTCAAATAATTATATATTAAATGTAGATGAATATGGTTATAAAATTGTATATTATATAAATAATGAAATAAAAAATATAGAAATAGAAAACCAAAAAGATAGAATGTGTGCTTTAATTAAAGATTTTTTTGGTATAACAGAAAATCTTTTAGAAAGCGATATAAAAGAAATTTTAGAAAATTATATAAGTAATTTAAAATTAAAAAAATTATTAAACAATGCACAATTATGTTCGTTAGAATTTGATTTTATAAAGCGCAGTTGGCTATTTCAAGCAAGCGAATATATATGTAATTTATCATATAATGATGCTTATTTAGAAAATGTAGAATATTATAAAAAAGATATAGAAAGTTTATCAAGATGTGTAAATCCAAATAAATTAGAATATTTATTTAAATTGATAACAAGTGAAATTTCATATAAAAGCAAATATCATTTGGAGGATATGAAATTAATTGAACATTGCAAGGATATTACTGTAATAAAATACTTATTTGATCTTGCTATAAATAGTGAGTCTCTTAATTCTAAATATCATGCATTTGATATGCAAATTATTAGCAATTTTAATATACAAAGTTTAAATGATATAGATAAGCTTTGTAAGTTAACAACTATATCATGTATAAAACAATACTTAGATAATGATTATCATATGTTTTTTATGTATTATTTATCAAAATATAATTTAAATGATGATATGGCATGGAATATTGTATTAATGGATTTTATGAATACAGTTAAAACTGGAAAACTTGATGAAAAATATAAAGAAATATTTAAATTAATGTTAGAGACAGTAAATATAAGCGATAAAGAACAAGAAATATTTAGAGAAATGAATAATAAATTATGTGAAATGGATAAAAGTGGATTTGTTTTATCTAAAGAAAAAAAGTATTAAGAATAATTCAGCTATTTATGAGTAAATGCTTGAATCAAAATAAAATAAAAGTATAAAACTAAATATAAAAAGAATATAGACAATATTTAATCTATTTGATAAACTTTAGATAGGGTGATACTATGGACTCGGTTTATATACACATTCCATTTTGTGAACATATATGTACATATTGTGATTTTTGTAAACATGTATACAGCTATAGCAATGTAAATAATTATTTAGAAGCTTTGGAAAGAGAAATAAAAGATAGATATAATGGTGAAAAATTAAAAACTTTATATATTGGTGGTGGAACACCAAGTACATTAAATATAGAGGAATTAAAAAAATTATTTAAAATTCTTAATTTATTAAATAAAGATGACTTAAAAGAATTTACTTTTGAATGCAATATAAATGATATAACTGAAGAATTAGTATCTTTTCTTAAAAATAATGGAGTAAACAGATTGAGTATTGGCATACAATCTTTTAATGAAAATAAATTAAAATTTATGGAACGTTTTGCTAATTTTGAAGATGCGTTAAATAAAATGAATATGATAAGATCAATAGGAATAAATAATATAAATTTAGATTTGATGTATGGTATACCTAATGAAACTTTAAAAGATTTAAAAGAAGATTTAAATTTGTTTTTAAAACTTAAACCTGATCATATAAGTACATATTCTCTTATATTAGAAGAATATACTAAAGCTTCCATAGATAAAGTTACTCCAATTGATGAAGAGTTAGAATTAGAAATGTATAATTATATTAGGTCTAAGTTGAAAAAGAAAAAATATATACATTATGAAATAAGTAATTTTAGTTTGCCTGGCAAAGAATCGATACATAACTTAAATTATTGGAATAATTTAGAATATTATGGATTTGGATTAGGAGCTCATGGATATATCGACGGAATACGTTATGAAAATACCAAGAATTTAGAGGAATATATAAAAGAAAATTACGTTTTTAAAGAAGAAATAGTAGGTTATAAAGAAAAGCAAGAAAATGAACTTATGTTAGGTTTTAGAAAGATACAAGGCATAAGTTTGCAAGAATTTTATGATAAATATCAAGTGAATATACAAGATGCTTTTCCCATTAAACCTCTATTAAAAAATAAAGATTTAATATATAAAGATGGGTATGTATTTATTAATCCAGATAAGTTATATATTATGAATGAAATACTTTTAAAGATGATATAAAGTCTATTTTTAGACTTGTTTTTTTTAGTATTTATGATATATTATTAATAGAATAAAGGAAGTGTATAAATTGAAAAAGAATTTTAAATTATTTTTTATTTTAATAAGTTTAATATTATTGCCAATTACAGTTAAAGCAGCAACTTTTGAACTTGAAAGTACGGCGGGCGGAGCTGGCCAAGATAATGTAACATATACGATATATTTTGATCCACAATTAAAAGAAGATGAAGAGCCAATACCATCAGTAATGTTTAAAATTAATAATAATAATGACAATTTGAATTATACTTTAAAGGAAATAGACTCAGATACTTTTAAAGGTACTTGTGGTAAAAATGATTGTACATTAGTTACTGCAACAATTAATAAAAGAATAGCAGTTGCAACTTTGAAAGTAGATAATCCTACTGAAACAACACAAGATGTTCAGTTATCGCTAATATATGAAGGACAAATATTTGAAAAACAAGTTTCTTTAAGTAAATCTACAACTAAACCTGTAGAAGTAGTAAAGAATACTGATCCAAATTTAAAAAGTTTATCTACTTCTCAAGGAACAATGGATAAAAATTTTAATAAAGATGAACTTAATTACGTTGTTACAGGAGTTAAAGATACAGTTAACTATCTAACAGTAAATGCTACTTGCGATAATAATTGTACAATTGATGTTATATGTCCAAATGGAGAATGTACAGTAAAAGATAATAAGACAGTTTATTTACAAGTTGGAGCTAATCAAGTTTTAGTTTTATCAAAAAGTGAAGATGGAAATAATACAAAATCATACATATTAAATATATATAGAGGAGAAGTTGAAACTAATTCTGCTTATTTGTCTACTTTGACTATAAAAGATGCAATATTAAGTCCTAAGTTTGAATCATTAGTAAATGATTATAGTGTTACTGTAAAAAATGATGTAGAAACATTAGATATTACAACTATTGCCGAAGATCCTAAAGCTATTATTGAAATAAAAGGAAACGAAAATTTACAAGTTGGAGAAAATACAGTAACAATTACCGTTACAAGTAGTGATAAAAAGAATATCCAAGTATATACTATTGTAGTTACTAAAGAAGAATCAGAAGAAACTACAACTGAAGAAGATACTATAAAAACTGAAAAAGTAGAGAAAAAAGAAGATAAAAAAAGTAATTTATTATTAATAATATGTATTGTAGCTGGAGTATTAGTAATACTTGCTGTAGTATTTATAATCATATTTAAAAAGAAAAAAAATAAAAATAATAAAAACAAACCAAATGGTGGAAATAAAATAGAGGATACAGTAGATATAGATCAACTATTAAGTGAAGATCATGAAACGAATGCATTTAGAAATGCTTCTAATGAATTAATGAAAAATGAACCTAAACAAGATATTGATGAAGCATTAGATGATTTAATGCAAACAAAAAAACTAGAATTAGGCGACTTAGATTTATAAAATTAAATCACCTGAATATAATTATTTAGGTGATTTTTTATGCAATTAATTGCACATAGAGGTCTTACTACTAAAGATATAAAAGAAAATACTATTAATTCTTTTAAAAATGCTATTAAAAATGGATATGATGGTATTGAATTAGATGTAAGACTCACTAAAGATAAAAAAATTGTAGTGATACATAACAATTTAATTAATAAAACTAGCAATGGGGTAGGAAGTGTAAACGATTATACATATAAAGAATTATTAAAATATAATTTTGGTTCTAAAAAGGTGCCTTCTAAAATTCCGTTACTTGAAAGTGTATTAAAACGAATAAAAAATAAAATAGTAGTTATAGAATTAAAAGAAAAAATTGAATTAGATATGTTAGAAAAAATATTAGATAAATATCCTAATAATGATTACTATATAAGTAGTTTTAGTAAAAAATACATTGATAATATAATAAATAGTAAATATAAAAAGGGTCTTATTAATTATGTATTTAATTCTAACATAGATTTAAAAAAATATGATTTTTTACTTATTTTAGAGGATTTATTTAATGAAAATATTTCTAATTATTTAAAAAGTAAAAATATAGAACCAATTTTATATAATACTATGAATTGTATAAATATAAAAAATAAAAATATTATTGCAAATATAAAATATATAATATAAAAAAATTGTCAAATTTTTAATATAAAGTAGTTGAAACGTGTTTAGTTTCTTGATATAATAATGAAGAAAACGAAGGGAGGGAAACTGATGACTAGAGTGGAAGTAAGAGATGGAAATGTAGATGGTGCTTTAAAAAGATGGAAAGTTAAAGTCGCAAAAAGTGGAGTCCCTTCTGAATTAAAAAAACATAAAGAATTCAAAAAGCCAGGAGTAAAAAAACGTGAAGCAAAAAAAGAAATGATCAAAAATTCTAGAAAGAGAAAAAAGAATAGAGATTAAGAAGGATAATTTATGTTTGAACAAATAAAAAAAGATTTAGTTTCTTCTATGAAGGAACAAGATAAATTTAAGACTTCTGTATTAAGAATGCTAAAAAGTGCTCTTCAAACAGAATCTATTAACAAAAATAAAGAATTAAATGATGATGAAATTATATCAGTAATAAAAAAACAAATTAAAATTAGAACTTCTTCATTAGAAGAATATAAGAAATATAATAGAGATGAAATAGCAAAAGATTTAGCTAAAGAAATAGAAATATTAAAAACTTATATTCCAGAAGATTTATCTTTAGAAGAGTTAGATAAAATAATTGATGAAGTTTTTACAAAATTGAATCCAACAAGTATAAAAGAAATGGGAAAAGTAATAAAAGAAGTAGGAAGTATTGTTGGATCTCGTGCAGATATGAGCATTGTTAGTCAAAAAGTAAAAGAAAGATTAAACTAAACCTCTAATTAGAGGTTTTTAATATTTAGGGTGGTTTTAAAATGAAAACTATAAAAAATAATGTAAATAATTTAATTGCAATAGCACATATAGTATATGAATGTAATGAAAAATCATTTAATCAATTTATTAAAGATTTAAATAATTTGACAACTACATATTATGGTACTATAGATGGTTGTATAAAGCTTATAGGTTCTATTAATAAAGAAAGAAAAATTATTCCATATAGAATAAGAAAGTTTAATAAAGAACATCGTGCCATTATAAATATCATAAAAATGTATTCTAATATTAGTATATTTATTCCAGATAAATATGAAATGAATGAAGTATATAATCAAATAACTTTAGCATACAATTATATAAAAGAACATGAAAATGAAATAAATAATATATTAGAATTATTAGAGCAAATGAAAAAATTAAATATAGTGGAAGTTATTTTAGATAAAAATCTTAAATTTGATTATGATTTTGTTGATGATAGTAGTTCTATTCCAAACTACGACTTTAAATACTTTGAAAAAGTAGATGATGTTATGTTATATGATTCAAAAAAAGGAATAAAATGTTCAGTAAAGAGTAGTAACTATTACTTAACTCAATTTAGTTACAAAAAATATATAATAACACTTAATAGTTTAATACTTAATTCTAATATTTTGCCTAAAAAAATAAATTTTGAAAAAAGATATAATGAAATTATAGAATTAAGTAAAACATTAAAAGAAAAACAAAACAAAACTAAAATTAATTTTAATAATGAAATTGAAAATATGTATAAAGCTATAAATAGTGCAAGCGATAGCCTTTTAAATATATATAAATTTATGCAAAATGAAAATCAAGGATTACAAAATAAGGATTTAAGTAATGAGCAAATTAAAGATTCAGCTTTAAAACTATTAAATAGTATGAAAAGGGATTTGATTAAGTTTGATGAAATTCATAAACATTATTGCTCATTTAAAAAAATAAAAAAAGCAAATAATGCTTCGATTTATAAACGTCAATAAGACGTTTTTTAATTAACAAAATATATTACTAGACTAGCTATCATACTTCCAACCATTGCTATTAGCATAATCCATACTATTATTTTAGCTGCTAAATTAGAACTTTTCTTTTTATTCTTAGACATATAAAATCACCTCAACAAAATAATTATACTAAAATATGAATAATAAATAAAGAAAAAAATATTATTTATTAGGTGATAATATGCATTATATTAAAGTTAGTTATAAGAAATATAGTAAGCTATATAATATTTTATTATTTATTGTAACAATTAGTTTAACATTAGGATTAATTATTTCATCAAGTTTGGATAGTGATTTACTCAATAATATATATAATTATTTTATAAATCATATAAATAATTATAATAATAATATGTTAGGTAATATTTTATATCCAGTATTATCTTATTTTATAATATTTATTACTTCTTTAACTTTTATAGGTAGTATTTTATCTATTTTTCTTTTATCAATAGAAAATATTAGTATGGGATTAATAATTGGAATTTTATTAAAAAAACATGCTTTAAAGGGTGTCTTATTTGCGTTGATATATTTTATATTAACTAAAGGTATATATTTATTAATACTTATATATTTAATTATAAATATATATAAATTTATTAAAAGTATATTAATTTCTTTAAAAGATAAAAATAATACAAGTATTTATAGTTTATATTCTAAAATTATTTTAAAATTTATATTTTCTATAATAGTAATTACACTTTACAATTTAATATGTATATTTTTAGTACCTAAATTAATTAGTATATTTATTTTTCTAATATAAATTGATATAATCTACTTGGTGAAGAAAAATGGCTAAAGTAGTAATAGGGATGAGTGGGGGAGTTGATTCTTCTGTAGCAGCATATTTACTAAAAAAAGAAGGATACGAAGTTATTGGTTTATTTATGAGAAATTGGGATAGTTTAGTTAATAATGATGTAGAAGGTAATCCTAATTTAAATAATAATATTTGCCCTCAAGAACAAGATTATAACGATGCTTTGGAAGTATGTAATAAACTAGGTATAGAACTTCATAGAGTAGATTTTATAAAAGAATATTGGGATAATGTGTTTACATATTTTTTAAATGAGTTAAAATTGGGGAGAACTCCTAATCCAGATTTAATGTGTAATAAATATATTAAATTTGATTTATTTATTAAAGAAGCTAAAAAATTAGGCGCTGATTATATAGCTACAGGACATTACGCTAGTATAATTGGGAATAGATTATGTAGAGCAAAAGATTTAAATAAAGATCAAACTTATTTTTTAGCACAAGTTAGTCCAGAACACTTAAAAAATGTTATATTTCCATTAGGAGATATATTAAAAGAAGATGTGAGAAAAATTGCTTTAGAACTTGATTTAGTTACGGCAAAAAAGAAAGATTCTACAGGAATATGTTTTATTGGTGAAAGAAATTATCAAAAGTTTATTCATAATTATTTAAAACCTAATCCTGGAGATATAGTTAATATAGAAACTAATGAAGTTATAGGTACACATAATGGGCTTATGAATTATACTATTGGCCAGAGAAGAAATGTTGGAATAAGTGGTAATAAAGATAAACATTTTGTAGTTGGAAAAGATGTAAAAAATAATATACTATATGTTGCATTTAAAGAAGATAATGAATATTTATATAGTGATTCTTGCATAGTAGATAATATTAATTTTATATCTAGTAAGCATCCAGCTTTTTGTACTGCAAAATTTAGATATAGAGGCCCTGATTATGAAGTATCATTAGAATTTTTAGAGAATGATGAAATATTAGTAAGATATCCTGAAAAAGTACCTGCCGTAACTCCTGGACAAGCATGTGTTTTCTATTTAGGAAGAGAATGTTTAGGTAGTGGAATCATAAAAGAAGTAAGAAAAAATAATGAAAAATTATGGTATTTATAATAAAAAGTTCTTTTAGAACTTTTTTCTTTACTTTTACTTGACAAATTTATGTCTACTAAGATAAAATTAATATGTAAAACAAAAAAATAAGGGAGTAAGATCTATTATGGAAAAATTAAAAGAATTGTTTAATGATTTAGGAATATCAAAAGTAAAATTAGCTAAATATTTAGGGGTTTCTAGACAAATGGTATATAATTATTTAGAATTTGATAACATTAATAAATGGCCTAAAGAAAAGAAAATACTTTTATTTAAATTATTAGATGTAGATGATGTAGACGATGAAACTATTAATAATTTAAAACTTAATACAGAATATTTAGAAAAAGTAGAGGAGAGATTACTTTCTAATACTAATAAAACAGGATCTAAAGAATTGATAGATATAAAGGGTTTAAATAAAAAAGAATCAACTTTATTATCTGATTTTATATTCTTATTGAAAGAAAAAATTATAGAAGAAAATAATGAAGAAAATTACTATATAATAGAATATTTATACCATTTATTACAATCAGTAGATAATATACCTGAATATAAGTATTTATTAGGATATATTAGTAAATCTACTGGATTTACGAAACCAAATGAATTTGTATTTAATGAAGATAAACAATTTATGTTTGAAGGAATAATTCATTCTGCATTTACCCTATTCAGCAGTGGGGGAGCTTCAAAGAGTAAAGTTATAGTATCTAGAGATAGATTTATTCATGAAATTGAAGAAAGAAATGAAGAAAAATTATCTAGAACTCAACAACTTAATACAGTAAAAATTCAAGCGTTGAGAGAATTGGGTTATAATGAAATAAATGCATCTAATGCAGCAGAAGTTTTTGAAAAAATAGCTGAAATACAGTCAA
Source organism: uncultured Bacilli bacterium (assembly GCA_947626515.1). Classification (GTDB taxonomy): domain Bacteria; phylum Bacillota_I; class Bacilli_A; order RF39; family UBA660; genus UMGS1124. The sequence continues at coordinate 3,788 of CANQSL010000018.1, read as the reverse complement.
GATCTGTATAAAGATAATAATATAAATTTTATTATCTTTTTTTATTTTCAATCCCCCTACTTTTAAATATTATAAAAAAGAGTAGACTAGGTTTAGTTATCTTATTAAAATAATTTTTAATAAAATTTGTTAGAAGGGTTAATTAATAAATTATTATGTAAGTATGATAATATAATATAAAATAATAATTAGATATAATGTCTAGAGCTTATTATTTACCTATCATTTTATGTTAACTATAAAACTTCCTATAATATATATTATGTTAACTTCTATATTTGAAAGAAAAAGATGATTAGTTGATAGTCTTATTTATATGTTTAAAATTTAATTAATAATTTATTATGTAAAAATCATACTTATTATAAAAAATACTATTCCTATTAAAAGACCTGTGTATATATATTTATTATTTTTTTGACTATATTTAATTGATTCTTTTAAAATTTCATTTATAGCTAAACTTATCATTATTCCTGCTACTATTATTAATATTATAGATAATATCTCGGTTGTAATTATTTTATATAAGAATAAATAAGCAATGATTGCACCTAATGGTTCTGATAGTGCACTTATTAAAGTAGTCTTAACTGCCCTACTAACAGAGTAGGTGGAGTAGTAAATAGGTACAGCAATAGAAATTCCTTCAGGAATATTATGTAGCATTATAGCTATAGCGATTTTAATGCCTAATATTTTATTAGTTCCACTTGTTAGAAAAGTTATTATACCTTCAGGAATATTATGTAGCATTAAAACAATAGCACTAAGTATACCTAATTTATAAAGACTACTCCCCTTCTCTTCCAACTTTTTAAATATTATGTTTGAAAATTTAATAAGTATTATTCCAGATAAAAAACTTATTATTGATATTATAATACCACTTAATTTGTTTTTTAATACTAAATAAAAGAATGATTCTGGCAATAAATCAAATATACTTATTAGTATCATTACTATTGAAGAAAAACTTAATGAAATACTTAAAAATTTATTTATATTTTTTATTTTAAGAAATATAAATATTACTCCTATCATAGTTGATAAACCAGCAATTGTAGTAATTAAAAAAGCATATAAAAAATTATTCATATTTATCACATTAAAGTATATGTTTAAGTTTCCAATAATTACCAATTAATTAAACCAATATTTACCATAATAATTTCAATATTCTTTCTCATAATAATAGTGGGAGGTAAAGTTATGAATAATAAAAATAACGAAAGAACTAACAGCAGAGCAAAGAACTCTAAACAAGCTAGAAATTCTCAAAATCAATCTTCTGCAAAAAATAGTTCAAAATGTTCTCAAAAATCTAGTGCAAAAGCTAGATAATTATAAAAAAGCCATGATTTTATTGGCTTTTTTAATTTCTTGGAAAATATTTCATATAATCGCTTTTTAATTTCGTATTTGTCAAATGAGTATATATTTGAGTAGTACTTATATCTGTATGTCCTAAAAACTCTTGTATAATTCTAAGATCTGCTCCATTTTCTAGCATATGAGTTGCTATAGAATGCCTTAAAGTATGAGGAGAGACATCTTTCTTTATATTTTTTTCCATTGTTATCTTTTTTATCATTTTAAAAACCCCTTGCCTAGTCATTTTTTTACCATGATTATTTAAATATAAATAATTATTTTGTTCATTTTTTACAAGAGCATTTCGATAGTCTTTTACATATATTTTCAAATATTTTATAGCAACATCACTTATAGGTACAATCCTTTCTTTACTCCCCTTCCCCATTACTCTAACGATACAATCATTTAAATCAATATTTTTAAATTCTAAATTAATTAATTCACTTATTCTTAAACCACAAGAATACAATAATTCTAATATAGATTTATTTCTTGCGGTAAAGGCATCTGTAACTTCTATATCTAGTAATTTATCTATTTCTTCAGTTGTTAAATAATTAGGCAATTTTTTTATAAGTTTTGGTGTTTCTACAACGTCTATTGGATTATTTTTTATTTTTCCTAATTTTATATAATAATTATAAAATGATTTAAATCCACTAATATAATTACTTATACTGCTAGGATTTAAATCTATTGAAATAAGAAAGTTCTCTATTTCTTTACTAGTTAATTTTAATAAATCTTTATTAGTATGATTCGATAGTTGATTTAAACTATTTTCATATGTTTTTATTGTATTATTAGAATAATTTAAATCCATTTCTAAATACAATAAAAAATCATTAATATAAGTATCATTCATACTCTTCACCTAATATAATTATAAATAGTTTTAAATATATTTTCAAATAAAAAAAAGGCTATTGACTTAATAATTCGTGTATAATATAATATCAAAACGAAAGAAGGATAACATGAAAAAAGCATATAAGATAAATTTATATTCCATACCAAAAGATATAGAAATTAATGACCCATGGCCAAAAGAAGCAATTATATTGAAGCAAAAATTAGAGATTGCACTTAATATAATTGTTGTTCCTACTTTATCTAGAAAATATTATAGAGAAATTTTAACAAATAGATTAATTCCTGCTGTATATTATAAATCTGCTTATGATATTGAAGGATGTTTTCCTAAATTAACTGATAAATCTGAGGTGTTTGTAGATGAACTTGACATATTATTTAAAGATAATGAAGCTTCAATTGACGATATAAAAGAATATATTGAGCGCTATAAGCAGTATAATGACAAAAATACTTTATCAAATATCTTAGATAATATATTTGAAACTGCAGCATTAAGATACAAAGAAGCTGAGGAAAGATTTAATCGACAAAAAACAGATAAAGCTGAAGAACGAAAAAATATAAAAAAACTTCTTAAAAATATTAAATAAATGTCTTTTAAGACATTTTTATTTTACAAATAAATAGACTAATTATTTCTATTTTGATAAAATTAATTATAGGTGAATATAATATGGAGCTCTTAGCTAATAAAATGAGGCCAACTAAATTAAGTGAAGTTATTGGACAAAGTCACTTAATTGGAGAAAATAAAATAATTTCTAATTTAGTTAAAAATAAAAAAATGTTTTCTATAATTTTATATGGTAAACCAGGTATAGGTAAAACTTCTATAGCGAATGCTATCGTAAATGAGTTAAATAAACCATATAAATTTTTAAATGCTGCTATTAATAAGGTTATAGATTTTAATATTGCAATAGAAGAAGCTAAAATGAATGGCGAAATGATTTTAATAATAGATGAGATACATAGAATGAATAAAGATAAACAAGATATACTTCTTCCCTATTTAGAATCAGGCTTAATTATACTTATAGGATTAACTACATCTAATCCATATTATAAAATAAATCCAGCTATTAGAAGCCGTTGTCAAATATTTGAATTAAAAGATTTAGAAGAAGAAGATATTATAGAGGGATTAAAAAGAGCATGTACATTTTTAGATGGAATAAAAGTAAATGATGATGTTTTAAAAATTATTTATAATTTAACGAATGGAGACTATAGAAGTGCAATAAATTTATTAGAAATAGCTTACTATGCTACTAACGATAAAATTATTACTAAAGAAGTTATTCAAAGTATCAACTCTAAACCAATACTTGCAGCAGATAAAAATGAAGATGGACATTATGATTTGTTAAGTGCTTTTCAAAAAAGTATTAGAGGTAGTGATCCCGATGCTTCGGTATATTATTTGGGAAGGCTGCTTGAAGCTGGTGATTTAGATAGTATTTATAGAAGATTAAGTGTAATAGTATATGAAGATATAGGACTTGCAAACCCAAGTATGGGACCTAAGGTTATGG
>CANQSL010000017.1 GCA_947626515.1 uncultured Bacilli bacterium | reverse complement strand
TTAATCAATTCCCTCATGTAACATTTTTACTTAAAATTCATTTTATTTGATGTAACATTTTTATTTAAAAATCACATTTTATGTAAAATTATTGTATATTTATTTAAATAAAAATGATTATATGTTATTATAAATATAAGAAAGTAGTGATAATGTGGCTTATATTAAATTTAAAGAATTATCTAAGTATTTTGATTTTAAAAGTGAAATAGAATCCAAAGATTTACCAGATTATACTAAAGAGTATGTTAGTGATAAAGAAAAAATTTTAATAGGATATAAAAATAGTAAAGATTATATAGTTTTCACTGATAAAAAATTAGTTTTATTTGATAGAGATCCAATGGCTGCTTATTATAAAAAAATACATATTATACCTTATGTATCTATCTCTACTAGTGCTATTAATTTTAAACCAGGTAAGGTTGAATTATTATTTAGTTTTGATAGTGGGTATCAGTTGCATATTAATTTTATAAGTATGAACCACGATAAAAAAGAAACTATAAAAAAAGTATATAATACTATGATGAATACCAAGATATAGAAATATATCTTTTTTTATTGTATAATCTTTTTAGGTGATTAGATGAAGTCTGTTAAATTAGATGAATATAAACTTTTAGACACTAGTGATGGAATGAAATTAGAAAGTTGGAATGGCATAAAACTTTTAAGACCCGATCCTGAAATTATTTGGCATGATAAAGATAAAGATTTATGGAGTAATGTAGATGCTAAATATATGAGGAGTAATACTGGTGGTGGTGAATGGACAATCTTTAATAAAAATATTCCTTCTATTTGGCAAATTAATTATAAAGATTTAGTATTTAATTTAAAGCTGATGGGATTTAAACATACTGGTTTGTTTCCAGAGCAAGCATATAATTGGGAAATGTTAAGAAATAAAATAGAAGGTAAACAAAATATAAGAGTTTTAAATTTATTTGCGTATACTGGAGCTGCTACTGTAGCGTGTTTAAAAGCTGGGGCAAGTGTTGTGCATGTCGATTCATCACGTGGAATGGTGGATTGGGCAAAAGAGAATGTTAAGTCCAATGATTTAAGTGATAAATCTATAAGATATATAGTTGATGATGTGGTTAAATTTGTCGAAAGGGAAATTAGACGAGAAAACAAATATGACATTATTATAATGGATCCACCTTCTTTTGGTAGAGGTGCAAATAAAGAAGTTTGGAAGGTTGAAAATGATTTATTTAATTTAGTTAAATTATGTACTGAAATATTAAGTGATGATCCTATATTATTTTTAATCAATTCGTATACTACAGGATTATCGATGACAGTTTTAGAAAATATTTTAAAATTAACTGTAAATAAGAAATATAAAGGATATATTTCAAGCGATGAACTAGGTATTAAAGAAGAAAATAGTGATATAATTTTGCCATGTGGTATATATGCAAGATGGGAAAAAGATTTATATGAATAGAGTTTTATACTCTATTTTTACTTTACATAAATATTAAATTATTAATTGTCTTAATGAACTGTAGATGTTAAAATTAAATTAGAGTCGTAAGCTCGTTTAATAGGATTTGGAGGTATTTTATGAATTGTCCTAAATGTGGTACACAAAATTTAGATACGTCAAAATTTTGTGTAAAGTGTGGGGAACCTTTGGTTAGTACAAATAATAATAGTAGCGTTAGTGTAGAAAGTATAAATAATGCAATCAATAATAATCAAACAAATGGAGTAAGCACAGCTAATAATTCTATTAATAATACTGTGAATACAACAAATACTGCTTCATTAAATTATTTTGCATATTTTATTGCAGTTATTTTAAAACCTCATAAAACTTTTAAAGAAGAGGAAAGCAAGTTATCAAACCCTAAGACATCTATATTATTAAGCGTAATTGTTACAGGAATTATGACATTAATAACATTACTTGCTTCTATTATATCTGTAATATTTGTTAAAAGTTATGATTTAAATACTTTTAAAACAGTAACTAAAATTAGTTTTGATGGATTAAAAAATTTAAATTATGTATCATTAATTTTTAAGAATTTTCTAATTTATATTGGTATTATTTTTGCAATAGCAGGAGTATATTATATAGCAAGTTTGATATTTAAAAAAAGTATTAATTTTATGAAACAATTAGCAATAACTGCAACAGCAATTATTCCATTAATATTATCTGTTTTATTGTTAGCTCCAATTTTAAGTAAAATATGGATTATTTTATCAGTTATTGTATCTATTGTAGGTGTATTATATACTTTATTTATATATTTTAATCTTGTTGATAGTGAATTAACTTTTGATAATGTCGATACCAAGATATATTTTCATTTAATATGTTGTTCAGTAATATTAATAGCATTCTATTTTTTGTCAACACATTTAATTGTTAGTTCATTATTTTAAGAGGTTTTTATGGATAAAGATCAAAATAACTTAAATAATAATAACAATATAGAAAATAATAATCCATTAAACAATCAAACTAATAATATAAATAATAATCAAGTTAATGATAACAATTCTATAAATAATCAGTTATATCAAAATAATAATCAAGTTAATGTTAATAGCTCTATAAATAATCAATTTTATCAAAATAGTAATCCAGCTGGTAATAACAATCAAAATAATAATCAGCAGGTAAATAATAATAATCAAGTTAATAATTCTATAAATAGTCAATATATAGAAAATAATAATCAGCAAGTTAATTTAACAACAAATGAACCAGTTATTAACAATCAAAATAATAATAATAAATTTAAAAGTTTAATCAATAAGAAAACTATCATTATTATATCTTGTATTATATTAGGAATTGTAGTTAGTGTTTTTGCATTTAAATTTTTAGGAAATAGTTCTAAAAGTATAAATGCAGTTGATACTAAAAGTTTATTAGATCCTAATAAGCCTATTATGATAGAAGAAAATAATAAATATGGTTTGATTTCATCAAAAGGTAAAATAATATTAGAACCAATTTATTCAAATATTTCTGAGTATTATAATAATTATGCTATAACAACTAAAAAAGTTGGTGATGAAACTATATATCAAATAGTTGATATTAATGGAAATATAATGGTAGATAACATTAATGATAAACCTTATTATGTAGAAGGTTATAATAATTGGGTATATAATGATAAATTATATAATTCTAATTTTAAAGTTATTAGTGATGAAAATTTATATATAGATTATGAAGAATATGGGTATTTAACTTATTCAAATTATAATACTAACATTTCTGGTATAATGAATGGTAATGGTAAGTCTATTTATGAGTGGGAAGGAACTTTGATTTCGTTAACTGTATCTAATAATACATATAATGACAAAGAATTATATTCAATCGTTAAAGATTTAAGCGATAAAACAATTATTATAAATTTAAAAAATGGTAAGGTAATGAAAAAATTAGAAAATCCTGATAAAAGTATATATGCAGAAGATGATGGTATATTTAAAGCGATTAACTCTAATTATGATTATGATGAGTGGTATTGGTTTGTAGACAATAAATTAGCATACTATGCTAATGAAGTAATTGATGATATGTCAGTATATGATTACGAAAATAGGATACTACAAATAGATTATGGCTATGATTATGAAGAATTAGGAAAAGAAAAAAGAATTTATTATTATGATGCCAAAAATAATAAAATGTTAGATGAAGAACCAAAGAGAAAAGCTTATAAATTAGATGATATTAATAGGTATGGTGCATTGGATAATTACGATGAAATATTAGAAGAATTTTATGGTTATAGAACGGTTTATGAAAATGAAAAGTATGGTATTAATAAGAAAGATAGTATTATATTGCCAAATGAATATGATAGAATAGATTTTATTGATCTAAATGTATATAATTATTTTAAAGATAAGGGTAAAGAATTAGTAATAGTAAGAAAAGATAAGAAAGCAACATTACTTAATTTAAAAAACAAAAAAAGTATTTTATCTTATGATAATGCCTCAATAACTGATAATGAAAATAGTTCATTTTTAAATATAAATTTATATGAAGATAGCGGTTATACTCCTAAAGAAACAATTATATATAATTTAATAACTGGTAAACAAATGAGTATTCCTAAAAATAGTACTTTGGATGTTAATTCTAATTATATTATAGTTAAAGATAATAATAAAAAAGTTTATTACAATACTGATTTAGAAGAAATATATTCTATAAATATATGAGGAGAATGTAATTATGTTTTGTCCTAATTGTGGAAATAAATTAAATGGAAATGAAATATTTTGCCCTAATTGTGCTTATAATTTAAATAATAATATAGAAATGCCCTTAAAAAAAGATACTGAAACGTTAACAGATAAATTATCTAAAAATAGTAAAGATATTTTAAAAAAGATAATAAATTTTGTTAGAAATTTTGTTATTAAATTTAAAAAACCTTTGATAATTTTAAGCAGTTTATGTTTAGTTATTATTGTTGGATTGATATTATTTAATAATTTATATGATTTTACAAAGATAGAATGGGATAAAAGTTATAGTGACATTAATACTGAATATACAGAATCAACAACGTTAAAATTAAATGTATTGGCATATGATAAAAAGAATAATTTTATAAATGATATAAAATTTTCTTCAAATGATGGAAGTATTATATCTGATGGAACTAAAGTAGAGTGGAGTTTGCCTAAAAAAGAAGGCACTTATACTATTAATGCTATTGCTCCAAGTGGTAAAAAAATTAAAAAAACTGTAAATGTAGTAGAGTTAGAAGATTCTTTATCTAGGAAAAATTTAGCAGGATTAATAACTACTCCAGAAGATGATTCCGTTGCTGATTCTGATGCAGATGGTTTAACTAATAAAGAAGAAAAAAATCTTGGAACAAATATATATTCAGCTGATACTGATAAAGATGGTATTCCAGATAAATTAGAAATAGATGTAACTAAAACAGATCCATTAAAAATAGATACTGATGGAGATTCTATTAATGATGGTGATGAATTAGATTTAGGATTAGATCCATTAAAAATTGACTCTAAAGATGATGGAATAAATGATAAGGATAGAACATTAACTTATAAAATAGAAGAAAAAGATTTAGGTGTATCTTTAGAGATTACTGGAAAAGGGAATATATCAAGTACTACAATTGATATTATAAAAAATTCTACTTTTTCTAATATGGATGGTTTAATTGATAAAGTATATAATTTTTATTCAACAGGCGAAATAGACAGTGCTTTAGTAACCATAAATTACGATGTAGAAGAAATAAAAGAGAAAGAATTAAATGAAGATAATTTAACTTTATATTATTTTAATGAAGAATCAAAAGAATTAGAAGCTTTACCTACTGAGGTTAATAAAGAAGATAAAACGATTACAGTAACATTAAAGCATTTTTCAAAATATGTTATTGGAGATAAAAGTGTTGTTTTGACAAACACTAATTCACAAATAATGTTTGTTATAGATAATTCTGTTTCTATGTATAGTTCTTCACAAATGTTAAATGCAGGTTATAACTCCAGTCAAGGAGCTATTGGTAATGATACTAACTTTAAAAGACTATCTTTAACAAATAATATGATAGATATGTTTACTGGTAACTATGAATTTGGAGTTGCAGAATTTTCAGGAGATTATGTAAATTTATATAAATTTTCAAAAGATATTGCAAATGTAAAAAAATCTGTAAGTTCTATGAAAAATAATTGGAAGAGTAATGGAAATGGTACGGATATAATAACTGCATTAGATGAAGGTATTGAGGAATTTAAAATAAATGAAAATAATCATTATTTAATACTTTTAACTGATGGAAAAAATACTGAAGGTTCGTTATATTATAGCAAAGATACTATAATAGAAGATGCTCTAGAAAAAAATGTACATGTTTGTGTTATAGGATTAGGTAGTGATATTGATACAGATGATTTAGATGATATTGCAGAATCTACTGGATGTGATTATTATAATGCTACTGATTCATCTGCTTTAGATGAAATATATAAAATTGTAGGATCAAGTATTAATTACAATTTAGTCGACACTGATAATGATAATAAAGTTGATGGAATGATTGAGGCTGATAGTGGTTTTATTGTTACAAGAGATGGATTCCCATTTGCAAATTTTTCTAGCAATAAATCAGAAGAAGGTCACTGTTATGGTATGGCTACTTTTGCAATGTTGTATTATAAAAATGAACTTCCTTTAAAATTAGATAAAAAAGATAGTTCAAGATTTTATTTAAGTTATTTTAAGACTATTGATTTGTCTTCTAATGGTTATGATTTAAATAATACATTTATATCAAGACATGAAAATTTATATGATTATAAAATAACTAATAAAGCTTTAGATATAATGCTAAATGATAATCCTGGAGATTATAGAGATAGAGTAGAAAATAAAACTTGGATGATAAAGAAAGAGTATTATGATGAATTAAAAAAAATTGGTGCAACTATCACAATAAAAGATTATGATAAGGAAGATAAAGATTTTACAAAATATCAAAGTGCTCTTCTCAATATTGATAATGATACTTTTAATAAAAATGTAAAAAAGGATGAAAGTCAACTTATAAATGCTATATGGAGACTATTTATATTGCAAAGTGATGATGAAGTTATAGATTTTAGTCCAAATCCCGACGAATCTTTTAAAAAATTAAGTGAAAGTCTAGAAGAAAAAACTCCATTAATATTAGGAATAAATGGCAATCATGCCATAAATGCTATAAGATTAATTCAAGATATAAATGATTCTAATAAATTTAAAATTGAAGTTTATGATAATAATTACCATGGTGAAACTAAGTATATTGATGTAATTCGTAATAAATATAATAAATTTACTTTGGATTTTACTGCTTGGACTAATAAATATAATTATACATTTTCTTATAATGGAAAAGAATTACCTGTTGTAATTAAGATACCTAAAATAGAATAGAGGTAAATATGACGAATATAATAATTAGTATACTTTCTAGTATACCTATAATATTAATAAGCTTATATATTTTTCCTTTTCTTGGAATATGTTTAATTATAATGAGACTCTGTTATAAAATACATGAAAGATATACTTTACCTATAAGTTTAATTTCTTTTGGAATTTTATTACTAATACCTAAATTTTTAGAACTAATTAATGTAAATTTTAGTTTGCTAGATAAAATATTAAACTTAAGCATATATCCTAAATTAATTAATTTTTCTAAACTTATTATATGTATTGGAGTTATACTTTTAATTATAATTTTAATATTTAGAAATATAATTAATAAAATAATAGAAATGTTTAAATTTTACATTATTAATCATGAAAATATAAATAGAGAAATATCTGAAAAAAATGATTTAAAGATAAAGAAAAAACAAGAAGAGGCTAAGACTAATAGATATGTTAAATGTCCACATTGTGGTGCAGATAATATTATTAGTGGTAACATTAGCAAATGTAAGTATTGTAGAAAAAGTATAAAATAAGTAGATAATTTATACTTTTTTTTGTATAATAATTAAAGTGATATTATGAATGAGTTAAATGAAGAATTAGTAAGAAAAATTAGTAATTTAAAGGGAGAACCAGAATGGATGTTAAACTTTAGACTTAAAAGTTTAGACACTTTTTTTAAATTAGATAATCCTAATTTTGGTCCTAAAATAGAATTAGATTTTAGTAAAATTAATTATTATAAAAAAGTTAGTGATGTTAAAGATAATTGGGATAATGTAGATAAAAATATAAAGAAAACATTTACTGATTTAGGAGTAATAGAAGCAGAAGAAAAATATTTATGTGGTGTATCTAATCAATATGAGAGTGAAGTTATATATCATAAAAATAAATTTGATAATGAAAAAATAATTTTTATGAGTACAGATGATGCTTTAAAAAAATATCCTGATTTATTTAAAGAATATTTTAATAATTTAGTTAAATACGATGAAAATAAATATACAGCATTAAATGGAGCTTTATGGAGTGGAGGTACATTTATATATATTCCACCACATACTAAATTAGATAGACCACTACAAAGTTATTTTAGAATAAATAGTGTATCACTTGGACAATTTGAAAGAACCATTATAATAGTAGACGAATATTCAGAGTTATCATATATAGAGGGGTGTACAGCTCCAACTTATTCTTTAAATAGTTTGCATGCTGGAGTGGTTGAAATATATGTTAAAAATCATGCTGTTTGCAAATATTCTACTATTCAAAATTGGAGTACTGATGTATACAATTTGGTTACGAAAAGAGCTATAGTAGATGAAGCTGGCAGAATGGAATGGGTTGATGGAAATTTAGGAAGTAAAATAACTATGAAATATCCTTCTTGTATATTAAAAGGTGATTATTCTATGGGAAATTCAATAAGTATTGCATATGCTAAAAAAGGACAGTATTTAGATGCAGGAGCTAAGATGATACATATTGGAAAAAATACAAAGAGCAATATAATTAGTAAGTCAATTGCAGAAAATGGAGGAGTAAGTAATTATAGAGGTACTACAAAAATTACAAGTTCTGCAATAAATAGTAAAGCTAATGTGAAGTGTGATACTATTATATTAGATGATATATCTAAAAGTGATACTATACCTAAAAATATAGTGTTGAATGATTCGAGTGAGTTAGAACATGAAGCGAGTGTATCTAAGATCAGTAAAGAAAAAATGTTTTATTTAAATTCAAAAGGATTAGATGAAGATACAGCTAAAAAAATGATAATTATGGGATTTATAGATGAATTTAAAAATGAGCTTCCTATGGAATATGCTGTAGAGTTAAATAGATTGATGAATGGAAATGTGTCATGCAAGATTTAAATATATATAAAGATAGTATAATTTTATTAGGTTCTAGTATAAAAAATGAGATTGCGTTAGAGCTTAAGAAAATATTAAATATGAAACTTATTAATTTAGATAGAGATAAACATTCATTTTTTGATGATTTTACTGATTATGACTTTGATACTTATCAAAGTTTGAAAGAAAAGAATGAACAAAAATCATTATCATATATAAAAAAATATGATATGCAATATTTAAAGTATGTATTTGATAATATAAAAGAAAATGTCATAATTAATTTTTCTATAAATGAAGAAATAGATGATGAAATATTATTAAATAATATTAAGTTATTTAATAATATAATTTATTTAAAAGACAATAATAATTTAAAAAATAGTTTTGGTAATAAAATTATAGATATTAGAAATATAAGTAAAGAAGACATAATGGATGAAATAATTAATATAGTTAAGTTTAAAGATATATTATAACTTAACTATTTTTTATGTTAAGTAAATGTTTTTTTTCTTGTTATTTGAATTACTTATGCTATAATTTAATTAGAATAGAAGTGCTATTCAAAAAAAGAAAGAGGTAAAAAAATTATGGGATTTATTAAAGCATTTGCAGGAGCCCTAAGTGGTTCATTTGCTGATCAATGGAAGGATTATTATACACCTAGACAGGATATAAATTCTACATCAGCTATATTTGAGGCAGTTCCAAACGGAACTAATGCAGGACGTGGTTCAAATACTAAGGGTTCAGAAAATATAATAACTAATGGAAGTAAAATTGTAGTTCCAGAAGGAACAGCATTAGTAACTATGCAAGATGGTGCTATTACTGGTTTAGTTGCTGAACCAGGAGGATTTATATATTCAAGTGATGATCCTAATTCTAAATCTTTATTTGCAGGTAATGGATTATTTTCATCAACTTTTGGTACATCTTGGGAAAGATTTAAATTTGGTGGACAACCAGGAGCACAACAAACAGCATTTTATATTAATTTAAAAGAAATACCAAATAATCGTTTTGGTACACAATCAGAAATATATTGGATGGATTCTTATTTGAATGCACAAGTTGGAGCAATAACTAGAGGAACTTATACTTTAAAAATAACTGATCCAGTATTATTTGTTAAAAATTTTGTACCAGCAAGTTATTTACAACCAGGAGCTCCTATATTTGATTTTTCAGATATGAATAATGAAGCTGCTAGTCAATTATTTAGTGAAGTAGTTGGTACATTGAGCGCAGCATTTTCGAATTATGTTAACGATGAAACAAAACAAAATAGTATAACTAAAATTCAAAGTGATTCTGTAGGTTTTGCACAATCTTTATCAAAAGCAGTTGAAGATGCTTATCAATGGAAAGGTGCACGTGGTCTAGAGATAGTTTCTGTTACAATTCAAGCTATTGAATATGACGAAGATACTAAGGCATTGTTGAGTGATGTTAAGAAAGCTGATGCATTATCAGGTGCAAGAGGTAATTCATTCATGCAACAATCTGTTGCACGTGGAATGGAAGCTGCCGGAAACAATGGTGGTGGAACAGGTATGGCTTTTATGGGCATGGGATTAAATGCAGCAGGTCAAGCTATGGGAGGATTGACTCAGCCAGTTAATCAAGCTCCAGCAGGACAACCAGCACAAGCTGCACCAGCAGAAGATCCTTATGCTAAATTATCTGAATTAAAAAAACTATTAGATAATGGTGTAATTACTCAAGAAGATTTTGATAAAGCCAAATCGCAATTATTAGGTATATAATATGCCAGAAAATAATGAAATAAAAAGTGATACTACAGTTGTAAACACACAAAATGCTGCTAATGGGCAAAATAAATGTCCAAAATGTGGATCAACAGATATTTCATTAGATTCTCTTAAAGGACAATTGAGATGTAATTTTTGTAGATATGAATTTGCTTTGGAAAAGCCTACTGGATTAGAAAATGATATTAGTAAATTAAGTGGTACTACTATTGCAAGTGGAACACAAGATATAAAAACTGATAATAATATGGTAACTTTTAAATGTTCTTCTTGTGGAGCTGAAATAGTAATTGATACTAGTGAAGCTTTGCAAGCAAGGTGCCATTGGTGTAGGAATACACTATCAGTTAATGAACAAATTCCAAATGGTGCAGTACCAGATGTAGTATTGCCATTTAGTGTAACAAAAGAAGCCGCTGAAACAGAAATTAGTAGTTTTGTCAAAAAAAGACAATTCTTTGCTAATCCTCGATTTAAAAAAGAATTTACAACTATAAATATAATGGGAGTGTATTTACCTTATATGATAGTTGATGTAAATTCTCATGCTAATTTATCCGGTGAGGGTGAGCACTTAGTAAGAACTTACACAAGAGGTAGTAATGAAAATAAAGAAACTTATTATGATGCAGATTTATATCATGTTGAAAGAGAATTTGATATGACAATTGAAGGGTTAACTGTTGAATCTAGCAAAGATAAATTAAATAATATGGCAAGTGACAGGACAAATAATGTAATAAATGCAATAATGCCTTTTGATATAGAAAATTGTGTTATATGGAATCCAAATTATTTAAAAGGCTATTCTTCTGAAAAAAGGGATACTAATGTATCTGATCTTAGCAACCTTGTGGAAACTCAAGCAAAAGATATCGTAAGATATAAGGCAAATGAAACTTTAACAGATTATGATCGCGGAGTTTCATGGAAAAGTGAAGATACAAAAATTATTGGAGAACAATGGAAGTCAGCTTATTTACCTGTTTGGTTATATAGTTATCAAGAAGTAAAAGGGAGTAAAAAAGTAATACATTATGTAGCAGTAAATGCAAGAACTAAAGAGACCATGGGAAGTGTTCCAATACATATGCCAAAATTGATTTTAATGTCTATTTTAATTGAAATAGCTGCATTTATCTTAATGCTTAATGTGGATTTTGATTATAATTTTATATTTTTATTAAGTGGTTTTGTATTTTTTTTCATAATGTTAAAAAGATATAGAAATGCTAATGCAAGGCATACATATGAAAAAGATACTAAAACAAATATGACTAATTTAAGAAAAGTAGATAATTTTATAGAACATAAAAAAGGTCTTAGAAACGCTAGAATTGCAGGAGAAAATAATTATGTATTAAAAGGTCAAAATATGTCTAGTAAAGTATTCGATAATATTAATACTAATCCAGTTATAAAATTATTCAATAATGAAAAAAAGTGAACTATTTATTAGTTCATTTTTATATTTGAAAAATATTTGAATATTATTATATTGGTGATAATATGTTTGTTCAAAGTATTCATAACAGAATAAAATTTATTTTAGTAGTAGTAATTTGTTTATTTATAGCAATAATTATTAGAGTTTTTTATATTCAAGTAATAGATTATGAAAAATTAAATGATTTAGCTGATAATCTTTGGAGTAGAAATTTACCAATAACTGCTGATCGTGGACTGATATTAGATAGAAATGGTAAAGTGCTTGCAAATAATATAACAACTGTAAGTTTAGTATTAATACCTAATCAGATAGTTGATAAAGAAAAAGTAAGTAAAGATTTAGCAGATATATTAGGTGTAAGTTACGAAGATATGTATAAACATGTAAGTAAAAAGACAAGTATAGAAAGAGTTCATCCAGAAGGTAGGCAACTTTCTTACGATATTGCAGATAAAATAGATGCATTGGGATATGATGGAGTATATTTAGTTAAGGAAAGTAAGAGATATTATCCATACAAAGAAGTATTAAGTCATGTATTAGGATATGTTGGAATAGATAATCAAGGATTGTCTGGAATAGAGCTAGAATATGATAATTATTTAACTGGAAAAGATGGAGCAATAAAATATTATAGTGATGGTAAAGGAAATAGATTAGATAAATCTGAAGTATATGTAGAACCACAAAATGGAATAAATGTATCTTTAACTATTGATTTAGATATACAACTTGCAGTAGAAAGAGAATTAGATAATGTTGTTACAAAATATTCTCCTGAACAAGCTCTTATATTAGTTGCTGATCCTAATACAGGAGAAATACTTGCAATGTCTAGTCGTCCAAATTTTGATTCTAATAATTATCAAAACTATAATATAAATACAATAAATAGAAATCTGCCAATATGGGCAACTTATGAACCAGGATCAACATTTAAAATAATTACTCTTGCAGCTTCTCTAGAAGAAAAAACTATAAATTTATTTGAAGATCAATACTATGACGGTGGATCAATTATGGTTGACAGCGCAAGAATTAAATGTTGGAAAAAAGGTGGTCATGGAGCTGAAACATTTTTAAATGTAGTAGAAAATTCGTGCAACCCTGGATTTGTAGTAATGGGGCAAAAATTGGGAACAGAAAGATTATTTAATTACATAAAAAATTTTGGCTTTGGTAAAAAAACTGGAATAGATCTAAATGGAGAAAGTAGTGGAATATTATTTAAATATGAAAATATTGGACCAGTAGAACAAGCAACTATGTCTTTTGGACAAGGAATAAGTGTAACTCCTATACAACAAATTGTAGGAGTATCAGCAGCGATAAACGGAGGTTATCTAAATACACCATATATAGTTAAGTATTTAAGTGAACCGGAGACGAATCAAATAATTTTAGAAAACAAAAAAAATACTGTTAGACAAGTGATTAGTGAAGAAACTAGTTCTATGGTTAGATATGCTTTAGAAAGTGTAGTTGCAAATGGAACAGGTAAAAATGCTTATATTGAAAATTATAGAGTAGGAGGTAAAACAGGTACAGCTCAAAAAGTAAGCAATGGAGTATATATGCAAGGAAATTATATAGTATCTTTTATGGGCTTTTTACCAGCGAATAAACCTGAATATATAGTTTATGTAGCAATAGATAACCCTAAAGGTATTACTCAATATGGAGGTACTGTATCTGCTCCTATAGCAAAAAATGTAATGAATAGTATTATAAATATAAAGGGATTAAAACAGGATAATACTGGTATGATTAGAAACGAATATACATGGTTAGATACTAAATATATGATGCTACCAAATGTCGAGGGTATGAGTTTAAAAGATGCAAAAAAAGCTCTTAAAGGTTTTAAAATAGAATATAGTGGAACAGGAGATACAGTTATTTATCAAGAACCTAATGCAAATCAATATATAAAAGAAACTAACACTGTAAAATTAATGTTAGGATAATATGATATAATATTTTTAGGAGTTATTATGAAAATAAAAAATATAATTGCTTTAAAATTAATTTTAGAAAAAATGAATATTGAATTTTACTTAAAAAAACTATCTTGTTTAAGTAGTAATAATGCATAAATTTAAAGATAATATCGTTTACTATACCATAATGAAAAAAAGTGAAATAAATATTCAAAATGATAATTTTCCTAAAATTTGTAATAATAAAAAATTAGAAACAAAGCAAGCATATTATATATTATTTAAAATGTTAGATTATTTTAATTTAGAATATCCTGATATTTCTATATCTAATTATGGAAAACCTTATTTTTTAGATTCTAATATATATTTTAATTATTCTCATTCAAAAAATTATATAATATGTGCAATATCTAATAAAGAAATAGGAACTGATATAGAAGAAGGAAGAACGATTAATGACTTAGTTGCTAATAAATACTTAGATAATTTAAAAGATAATAAAGAAAGATTAAAATTATGGGTAAGAAAAGAAGCATATAGTAAATTATATGGAATAGGTTTTAAAATAGGTTTTGAGAAGATTAAATTAAATAATTTATTAGAAAAAGAATCTTTAATAAAAAATAATAAAGATTATATATTTGCAATATATTCTGATAATAAACAATGTAAATTAATTAATATAAAGAAATAAATATTTTAATTATTTCTTTTTTAATGCAATAAATGTGATATAATTAAATTAATAATAAAGCCTTTGGAGGTTCTAAATGGATATATTAGAGTTTAGAAATATTAAGAATCAATTATTAAAGTTATATAGCTTAATAGATTCAATAGAAGATAATAATGAAATGGAAAATTTAGCTAAAAACTATTTGGCTTTACAAGATAAATTATTGAGTGAAGATTTAAGTAATATACCTTTTGAAGAATGGGAAGGGTTGACTTTAGTATCAGAAGATTTATTGGATTTATCTAAAACTCATGCCAATATAGATTTTTCTTTGTTAAAAGATATTGAATTTGAAAGAATTAATTTAGATGGCTGTAATGTTAGAGGATTACAGGTTTTAAGATACGATGAGTCTACATTTGATGAAGAGTTTAAAAAAAACCACTCAGAATATTTTTTAGATGAAACTTTTCCAGAAAATATAAAAAAATTATATTACGAAAAAAAGCTAGAGTTATTTGATATAGTTGATTATCCTTCATTGCGTAAATATGTTTATAAAGAATCATTTAAAGAAGCTTTTGATACCCCTTCAAATGAATTAATTAAAAGAATAGGGTTTGATAATGCAATAAGAATGTTAGATGAATATCCTGAATTTATTAAAATGATTACTTATAGATTCAATAGAGATTCTCTCTTATCTGAATTTGTATTTAGTGATGAAATTAAAAATGAAAATATTAATTCATATTTAGATGCCAAAAGATATGTATATGAACAATATATATATAATTTAAAAAATTCTTATTCATTTAAATCAACTAATTTAAATTTAGAAACTTTACCTAAAGATATGATAGAACAATTTCCAAATGTTTTTTTAAATTCAAATGAATTTCCACAAAATTTATATGAAAGTTATTATGAAGGAACATTAAGTATAAAAGATATAAGAGATAATAAAGATATATTAAAAAATAAAGACATAGACATTGGAACTCGTAAATCTTTAGCGATAAAAGGTATTAATAAAGTTTTTGGAGATATTTGGGGTTTTCTAGATAAAATTCCAGAAAAATATGATTCATTATTTGAAAGATTTTTTTCTAAAATAAACTATAATAATGAAAAGTTAGAAGAAATATCTAAATTAAATTTAGAAGAAATAATAAGGGAAGCTATAAGAACAGATTTAAGCAATGTACATGTACAACACAGTTATAATGATTTATATGACTTTTTACAATATTTACCTATTGAAGAAGTAATATCTAATATTGAAATAAGAAATTTTATTAATAAATGTGGTTTTTTAAATATAGTTAATTTTAATAAAAAATATAATTATATATTAGATTTTATTAATTCTTCTATTTTTGGAAATTATGAAGATACTTTTTTAAGTTTTTTGGCACAATACATAAATATAATTGAAAATATAGATATTAATAATCTTGAAGATTTAACAAATGCTTTTGAAAAAATAATACATGAAATTAGAATAAGCGATAATTATCGAGCAAAAAGCTTAATAAATGATATAAAAGAAGAACTAAGTGAAATTTATCCAAAACAATTTATAGATTACAAATTGTTAAATAAATTATTAGTTGGAGTAGAAGAAAAACAAAAAGAAAAGTTAATAGATAATTTAGAAAGAGGATTTAATGGAAATATAGAAACTTTATTTAATGTCTTATCTTCAAAACCGGAATTATCTCAAGTTTTATATAATAAAGATTTAATAATAAAGGAAGAACAACTAAAGCTATTATATGAAAGTTTAGATAATGAAAAATTTCTAAATTTATGTAGTAAATATGGTAATGCTTTACTACAAATTACAAATACTTTAAATTATAAAGATATCCTTGCAGCTATGGATAGCGATGATTTTGAAAGTATAATTAATGAGTATATATATAATATTATTACATTAGGAAATCAAAGAAAGTTTGATATTAGAATATTGCCAGAAAGTTTTAAAAAAGAGCATCCGGAATTATTTTTAAGTGAAGATGCTCCAGAAGATCTGAAGAAAACTTTTTATGAAAAAAATTATATTGGTAAAGATTTGTTATTAATGGATGCAGAAGATATTCAAAAACATCCAGAATGGGTTAAATATTTAATAAATATAGATTTAAGTAAATGCTTAAAACCTTTATTTGTATCAATTAATTCTAAACAAACTAATTTTTATGAATTTTTAAAGATGAAGTTTTCTCAAGAGGAAATTTTAGATTTTATTTTAAAATATGGGAAAATATTATTAAATTGTCATGTCTTTAATTTAAATACTGATTCAGGAAAAGAAGAATTATATAATTCGATTATAAGTTCTATAAGATTTAATATTGGGACATTTGAGATAATGTATGACGATAAAATCTTGCCAATAGAGTTTCAAAAAAAATATTCTGAATTATTTTTAAGTGAAGATGCTCCATATGAATTAAAAGATTTATTTTATAAACAAAAATTAAAACCAAGTAGTATTAAAAATCATTCTAATTGGATTAAATATATAGAAAATAAAGCTTTAAATACTGGTTTTGATTCTTTGTCAAGAAACTTTATAAATAATTGTTTTTTATCTTTTTTAGATATTTCTCAAATATTTGATTTATTCAATAAATATGGTGATTATCTTTTAGTAAGTTCTTTATCTTTAAAAGAAAACGCTCGAATTAATAATAATGACTCCAAAGATTTATTTGAAGTAGCCGATGATATGTTAAAAAAAGAAATTATAGAATCTATAATTACAAATAAATGTAATTATGATGAGAGTGCTATGAATTTTATTAAAGATGATTATCCAGATTTATTTTTGGATATTAATGCACCAGAAGAATTAAAAACTTGTTTTTATAATTATACTTCAAAAACTCCTATTTCATTTAAACTATTAAAAGAACATAGAGAATTTCTTCCTTTTTTAGAGGGTAAAAATATTATTTTAAGCTTTAAAAAAGCTCAAATGAATGAAAATTCGGTAACTAAATTTTTTGAAAAATATAAAGAAGATGCTATTAAAATAGGAATTAAGAACCCAGAATCTGTAACACAGATGTTAAAAGATGGACAACACGAAATTTTATTTAAGTGGTATGATAAATTGCATTTTATTCCTCACTATGTCGTTATGCGAGAATTTCCTTTTGATGAAATAGATAAATTTATTTCGTCAGCAAAAAAATGGTCAACATTAATGAAAATAGAAAGATATAATGTAAATGAAGATGCAAAAGCTGCCCTATTAAAAGCTAGTATGTGTTTTGGAGTATTTGATAATGATACAGAAGGCTTTAATAAAATAATACACTTGTTTACTGATATACCAAAAGAAATTACTAAAGAAGATATAGAAAAGATAAATAATTATATTAAAGATGCACCTGATGAAAAAAAATCGACTCTATTAGAACAGCTAAGTGTTTTAGAATCAGTATATGAACAGAAAGGCGAATCATATATTTTAAAAATTAATTCTCAACAAAATAAAAGTATTGTAAAGACGATTAGAAGTTTAATGGAAAGTGCTAATTTAGATAAAATATTGACAACTGATAAAGCTCATAAATTATTTGGTGGATTTGATATGTCTTATAATCCTACTTTTAGAGATTTTATTTTGGAGAATATGGATAAGATTTTGTCATCAGACGAATATATTTCATATATTAGTTCAATGCAAAAACAATGGAATAAAATAAAAGCTATGAATAGCAATAGGGTGCTAACCTTAGATTTAGCGATGTCATTTATCAAAATAAATAAATATGAAAATGTAGAAATTGGAAATGAATCATTAGCAGAAGTTTGCTCTATGGCCGGATATAGTCAAAAAAGTTTTGATATATTACAACGTATTTATAATTATGGTTCTTCTAGAGTTACAAGTAGTATTCCTAGAATATATAATGAAACTAATGAATATACTTATGAAATATTGAGATTAGATGATCCTCTTGCCGTTGCAATAGGAACTTTAACAGACTGTTGTCAAGAGCTAGGGAATGCAGCTGAAACTTGTGTGGAACATAGTATGGTTAGCAAACATGGAAGAATATTTGTTATAAAAGATAAAGAAGGTAATATAGTTGCTCAAAGTTGGGTTTGGAGAAATAAAAATATTGTATGTTTTGATAATATAGAAGTTCCTGATAAAGCATTTACAAGAGCACACAAAACGGGTGTTACAAATATAAATTTAACAGATAAAATATATGCAATTTATGAAAGAGCAGCTCAAGAACTTATTGAAAAAGATAATATTGAATATAAAAGATTATTAGATGAAGGAAAAATTACGAGAGAGGAATATGATGCTTTAAAACTTGCTAAAGTTACAGTTGGTCTTGGATATAACGATATTGCAAAGTCACTTGAAAGAAATGCAGTTTTAGAAAAATCTGATATTGCAACACCATTAGATTTTAATCCTCCAGTTGCTTTAAATCATGGTTTATATACATCAGATTCAAAAACTCAATACATTATTTCAGGACAAAAAGATGTTGTAGATTCAAATTTTGAAACTAAAGCTTTATATAGTGATGAATTTGTTATACTAGATGATTTAAATATTAGCGAAAAAGATATTATATCTTTGGAAAAAATGGAATATGCTATGAATGATGAAAATTACTATGGCAAATTTCAAATTAATGATAAAGAAAATTTAGTGTCTAAAATAGCTATTAATTATGGTCTTAATCCAAAAACTACAAAAATTATAAAAAATGCTAACTTTGCTATTATATATGATGAATTACCTGATGAAATAATTATTGGAGATATTTTATTTGATTCAAATTTAAAAGATAAAGGATTTAATATAGATATAACAGATAAAGTTGCGATGCAGATAAGAAATGCATTTATACAAATAGGATTAAATAAAAAGAAATTTAATATAAATTCACTTGATAAAAAGCAATTAGAAATGTGTAATAGAGCTTTAAATATCGAAGAAGAACTAGATTTAGAAAGGGGATTAAGTCATGGAACTAGATAGTGTTAGTAATATAATAAATAAAGCAGTAAATGCTAACATAAAAAATGATTATAAAGATGTTAAAAATATAATTTTAAGTATAAAAGAAAACATAACAAAAAATATAGATTTATTTATTAATGCTAATGAAATAGATTTACAAAATGAAAATGGATTTAAATTAGATTTTAAATTAATAAATAAAATATTAGATAATTATTCTAATACTGTTCCAATAATACAAGATAGTTCTAAATCTGTTATAAAAGATGATAAACTTTATTCTAAAATATATACAAAATTAGGTATTGTTTTAGTAATTTTTGATGGCAATACTTATACAATGTTAGAATTAATTTTATTAAGTTTATTGACACATAATACTATGATATTTACTTATAGTGGATATATGGGTGGAACTAACGGCCTTTTAATAAATATTATTCAATCTATTTTAGAAAAAAATAATTTAAATAGATATATGTTTCAACATTCGGTTATGATACGTTCAAAAGATTTCTTTAAAAATTATAAAACTATAGATAAGACAATTATTATAGGTAATAATGATTTTATAAGTAAATATATGAAAGAATCTACAACAGATATATTAGTTTCTGGATATAAAAATTATGATATCTATATAGATAGTATTAATGATTTAGAAGTAATAAAAAATATTTTAGCTTTAAATTTAAATATTAATTTATATGTAAATTCTAATTTAAAATTAGATTATGAAGATATTATATACGTAAATGATATAGAAGAAGCTATAACTTATATAAATTATAATAGTTCAAAATATGCTTCAGCAATTTTTACAACTAGTAATGAATTAGCTTCTAAATTTATTAGAGAAATTAATAGTAAAAATATATTTGTTAATTCTAGTCCTACTTTAGAACAAAAATTAGATATAGATCAAATAGATTTATTAAAAGAAAAAAATATATTAATGCCAAATATATATAAATTTGATGGGAAAAATATAAACATAAAAGAACTTTGAGTTCTTTTTCTTTACTAAAATTTATATTTATAATAATATAATATTAAGGTTGTGATAATATGGCATCTTTTATAATTCATCATATAGCAGGATATGTTTTATTAAATAAAATTGAAGATACATTTAAAATAAATATTCCAAATATAGATAAAAATATGTTTTTGTTGGGCAACTTGATAGTTGATTTTGAAGTAAATAAGAATAAAACGCATTTTAGAGATAATAATAACGATTTTTTGCAGATACCTAATACTTTTAATTTTATTAAGAAATATAAAAATTTATTATATTATGATATTTCAACATTAGGATATTTATTTCATTTACATATTGATAGATTATTTTTTTCAAATTTCTTTAATGAGAATCTAACTTTATTAGATATAAATAACAATGAAACAAATAATAAAGATAAAGTTAAATATGTATTTGTAAAAAAGAATAACGAAATATATTTAAAAGAAGAAATATTTAATAAAGAAAGTGAACTTAGTATATATAAAGATTATACTAAGATGAATAGAATATTATTAGATAAATATGATATAAGGGTGAATTATAAAGAACTTTTAGAAAGTATTAAATATTTTAAAAATCCTGGTATAGAAGAAGTTGATTACAATAATATTGATAGCATTTTATATTTAACTGCTAAATATATTATAGATTCGTACAAACTAACAGAAAATAAATTATTAATATTTAATTTAGATAGTGTATATAGATTTATAGATTTAGCAACAGAGAGATTTTTAAAAGATTATAATGAGTATATATTATTTAATAAAACTAAAAAATTATCTAAGACTATTGAATAAGAAATAAAAATGTATTAAAATATTCTTATAAGAATTGATGGAGGAACAATGAAAATAGCAGTGGTAGGGGCTGGCTATGTTGGGCTTTCTATGGGTACTTTATTGAGTATTAATAATAAAGTTACTATAGTAGAAATCGTAAAAGAAAAAGTAGATTTAATCAATAAAAGAATATCTCCTATTAAAGATGAATATATAGAAAAATATTTTAGTGAAAATAATTTGAATTTAATAGCAACTACTGAATATGATTCTTTAAAAGATGCAGATTATATAATAATATGTACGCCAACTAATTATGATGTTGAAACAAATTATTTTAATACTTCTAGTGTTGAAAGCGTAATAGAAAAAGCAATAGAACTTAATAGTATAGCTTCAATAGTAATTAAATCTACTATACCAGTAGGGTTTGTCGAAAGTATGAAAAGAAAATATAGTATTGATAATATTATGTTTTCACCAGAATTTTTAAGAGAGGGAAAAGCTTTATATGATAATTTATATCCATCTAGAATTATAATTGGTTCTAAAGATGAAAAAGCTCATAAGTTTGTAGAATTGTTAACTAATGCTGCTTTAAAAAAAGATATACCTACGCTTTTTATGGAAAATACAGAAGCAGAAGCTGTTAAACTTTTTGCAAATACTTATTTAGCTTTAAGAGTATCTTATTTTAACGAATTAGATACTTATGCAGAAGAAAAAAATTTAAATACACAAGATATAATAAAAGGTGTATCTTTAGATAATAGAATTGGTGACTTTTATAATAATCCATCTTTTGGATATGGTGGATATTGTCTACCTAAAGATACTAAACAATTGCTTGCAAATTATAAAGATGTTCCTCAAAATATAATAAGTGCAATAATTGAATCTAATAAAACGAGAAAAAATCACATAGTTGATATTATAGAAAATAAACTTAAATCTTATGGTATATTTAAATTTAATTTCGATAATGATGAGTCAAATATAGTAGAAGAATCAAAAAATAAAATATGTGGTATATATAGATTAACAATGAAAGCTAATTCCGATAATTTTAGAGATAGTGCCATATTTGATATAATTAAAGGATTGAAAAAGAAAAATATCAAAGTATTAATTTATGAACCTATTTTAAAAACTAAAGAATTAGATGGTTGTGAAGTTATAAGTAATTTTAATACATTCATAAGCAAGGTAGATGTCATTTTAGCTAATAGAATGGACGATTTAATAAAAACAGCAAATAAAGAGATATATACTAGAGATATATATAATAGAGATTAAATTTAATTTCTAAAAAGAGCTAATTATAGTTCTTTTTAATTTATAAACGTATATAAATTAATTATGTAAAATTGTATTTAATAATTGACTATATTCGATATAATTTATATAATTATATATGTTTCATAGAAAGAAGGTAAAGATGTTTAAAGTATTAAAAAATTTGAGAAAAAAAGATGTGAGTTTAATATTTATAAGTACAATTTTAATAATATTTCAAGTTTTTTTAGATTTGAAGTTACCTGATTATATGTCAAAAATAACAGAATTGGTACAAACTGATGGAAGTAGTATTTCTGAAATATTATTTAATGGTGGAAAGATGCTTTTATGTGCTGGAGGCAGTTTGTTTTCTTCTATAATTGTTGGATATTTAATAGCATTAATTTCAGCCAATTTTTCTAAAAATTTAAGAGAGAAATTATTTAAAAAAGTACAATCATTCAATATGGCTGAAATTAAAAATTTTTCTACTAGTAGTTTGATTACTAGAACTACTAATGATATAACAAATATCCAAATGTTTCTAGCTATGGGATTACAAATGTTAATAAAAGCTCCTATAACTGCACTATGGGCAGTACTTAAAATACTTAATAAAAGTTGGCAATGGAGTTTAATAACTGGAATTGCTGTAGTTATATTACTTAGTGTAATAATATTACTATTAATTATAGTATTCCCAAGATTTAAAATAGTTCAAAAATTAATAGATAACATTAATGGCTTAACTAGAGAAAATTTAACAGGGTTAAGAGTAGTTAGGGCATTTAATGCGGAAAAATATCAAGAAGATAAATTTGATGAAGCTAATAAAAAATTGACTAAAACACAATTATTTAATCAAAAAACTATGTCAATTATGAATCCTATAATGTATTTAGTAATGAATACATTAACATTAGCAATATATTTTGTAGGTGCATATTTAATAAGCAATTCATTAATGGCTGATAAAATAACAACATTTAGTAATATGGTAGTTTTTTCTAGTTATGCTATGCAAGTTATAATGTCATTTTTAATGTTGGCCGCTATATTTATAATGTACCCTAGAGCAAGTGTTTCTGCCATTCGTATAAATGATGTATTAATGACTAAAGAAACTATAAAAGATGGAAAAGTAGCGTCTTCAAAAGATAATTCTGGCACTATAGAATTTAACCATGTGTCATTTAAATATCCAGATGGCGAAGATTATGTAATAAAAGATTTATCTTTTAAAGTTAAAGGTGGAGAAACTATTGCGTTTATTGGATCTACTGGTAGTGGTAAATCTACTGTAATTAATTTAGTTCCAAGATTTTATGATGTTACTGAAGGAGAAATATTAATAGATGGAATTAATATAAAAGATTATAAATTAAGATCTTTACATGAAAAAATAGGTTATATTCCACAAAAGGCAGTAATGTTTAATGGAAGTGTAGAATATAATGTATCTTATGGCTCAAAGGGTAAAGTAGATGAAAAAAAAGTAAAAGAAGCAGTTAAAGTGGCTCAGGGTAAAGATTTTGTCGAAGATATGGAAGATAAATATAAATCTAATATTGCTCAAGGAGGAACGAATATTTCTGGAGGACAAAAGCAGAGATTATCTATAGCGAGAGCAATATATAAAAATCCTGAAATATACATATTTGATGATTCGTTTTCTGCCCTTGATTATAAAACTGATTATAAATTGAGAACTGAATTAAAAAAATATACTAAGAACGCTACAATTTTAATTGTTGCTCAAAGAATAGGAACAATTTTAAATGCTGATAAAATAGTCGTATTAGATGAAGGAAATTGTGTTGGAATCGGAACACATAAAGAACTTATGAAGAATTGCAAAGTTTATCAGGAAATAGCTTATTCACAATTATCAAAGGAGGAATTAGAAAATGCATAGAGGACCAAGACAAAATGAAACTCCTAAAAATTTTAAATTGACAATAGTTAAATTAATAAGCTATTTAGGTAGTTTTAAATATTTTATATTAATTGCAATAATATTAGCAAGTTTAAGTAGTGTGTTATCAATTATTGGTCCAAATAAATTATCGGATTTGGCCGATGAAATTTCGAATGGAA
This sequence comes from uncultured Bacilli bacterium, assembly GCA_947626515.1. Classification (GTDB taxonomy): domain Bacteria; phylum Bacillota_I; class Bacilli_A; order RF39; family UBA660; genus UMGS1124. The sequence goes on along the minus strand of CANQSL010000017.1, from coordinate 5,231 downwards.
TTATGATAGATAGCAAGAACTTTACAAAGATAATTGAAACTGTAAAAAATAATGTGTCTGAAGAAAAGATAAAAGAAAAATCAATGGCTATTTTATCTATTAAATTAGATGAAGATACTATTAGAAAAATAAATACTAAAGAAGACATAACTAATGAAAGTAAAAATGAATTTAATGCTTTCATAACGGAAACAAATCAAGATGAAATAATTGATAAGCTATCTAAACTTGATAAGAAGATATTAGATATTATTTTACCAGAAACAGAATATAATAATGTTAAAATAACAACAGATGATAAAATAAAGTTTATTGAAATTTCTAGTGATTTAAACAATATATCAAAATTGCCAGAGTCAATTAAAAGAGTAATTTTAGATAATATTAAAATAGATAATAAAGAGATATCTAGTAGTGATCAAATTGAATTATTATCGGTACTAAGTGATGTAAATCAAGATGATATTAATAAAATTTATGGTAAATTAGATGATTTACCAGAATCAATAAAAAGTTTAATAGAACCTAAAATGAATATGGGTAAAATCAAAAATATTGGATTATTTTTATTAATTGTATATTTAATAAGTGCTATATTTAATTTTGTTCAAAGTGTTATTATGGCAACTGTATCAAATAATTTTGCGCAATCTTTGAGAACTAAAATATTGAGAAAAATAAATAATCTTCCTCTTAAATATTTTGATAAAAATAAATTTGGAGATATTTTATCTAGAGTAACAAATGATGTTGATACAATTGGTATGACTATGAATCAAAGTTTTGCATCTTTAGTTGCAGCTTTAACGTTATTTTTAGGATCTGTAATAATGATGTTTGTAACTAATTATATTATGGCAATAACAGCAATATTATCTAGTTTGATAGGTTTTGTATTTATGTTTATTGTTCTTGGAAAATCTCAAAAGTATTTTCGTGCAAGACAAATTGAGTTAGGAAAATTAAATGGACATATTGAAGAAATATATTCTTCATTAAATGTAGTAAAAGTTTATAATGGAGAAGAAGATGCTCTAAACAAATTTAATGAATATAATGAATCGGTTTTTGAATGTAATAGAAAAAGTCAATTTTTATCTGGACTTATGCCGCCTATGATGAATTTTATAGGTAACTTGAGTTATGTCGCTGTATGTGTAGTTGGAGCAATCTTAGTAACTAATAATGTAATTACGTTTGGAGTTATTGTTGCGTTTATGGTTTATATAAGATTGTTTTCAGGTCCACTTTCTCAAATAGCACAAGGAATGAGCAGTTTACAATCTACTGCTGCTGCAAGTGAAAGAGTGTTTGAATTTTTAGAGGAAGAAGAATTAGAAAAGAAAGATATTAAAAAAGTATTAGATAAAAATAAAGTAAAAGGAAATATAGAATTTAAACATGTTAAATTTGGATATGATGATGATAAAATTATAATTAAAGATTTTAATTGTAAAGTGCATAGTGGAGAAAAAATTGCAATTGTTGGTCCAACAGGAGCTGGTAAAACTACTATGGTTAATTTACTTATGAATTTTTATGATATAAATAGTGGAGACATATTAATAGATGGTGTGTCAATAAAAGATTTATCTAGAGAAAATATTCATGATTTATTTATTATGGTATTACAAGATACATGGTTATTTAATGGGACTATTAGAGATAATATAAAATATAATAAAGAAGACGTAAGTGATGAGGAAATAAAAGAAACTTGTAAAACTGTAGGTGTACATCATTTTATTAAGTCTCTGCCAAAAGGATTAGATTATGAAATAAATGATAATGAAGCTATTTCTGCTGGGCAAAAGCAACTTTTGACAATAGCTCGTGGAATGATTAAAAATGCACCATTTTTAATTCTTGATGAAGCGACTAGTAGTGTAGATACTAGAACGGAAGAATTAGTTCAAATTGCGATGGATAAATTAACAAAGGGAAGAACTTCATTTATAATTGCTCATAGACTTTCAACTATAAAAAATGCAGATTTAATACTAGTTATGAATGATGGCAATATAATAGAACAAGGAAGTCATGAAGAACTTATGAAGAAGAAAGGTTTCTACTGTGATTTATATAATTCTCAATTTAAGAAAAATGCATAAAAATGTCTAAAATAGACATTTTTAATTTGTTATACATAAATAAAGTGTAAACTAAAAGCTAATTTTGTTTTAAAAAAGTAACAAATCTTGTATAATTTAGTAAGAGGTGGGAATATATGTTAATTTTAGCTAAGACATTATTAGGTATAATGCTCGGATTCATAATGTCAGTTATTACGGGATTTTTATTACTTCCAATATTAAAAAGACATAAATTAGAGCAAAGTACTTCAAAATTAATTAATGTAAGGCATATTAAAAAAAATGGTACTCCTACATTAGGAGGATTAATATTTATTATTCCTACTATATTAGCGTTGCTACTGCTCTATTTGAGAGGAAGCATCAAGATTAATCACAATTTAATTATTATGGTTGTAGTATTTTTATCTTATGGTGCAATAGGTTTTTTAGATGATTTTTTAAAGATAAAATATCATAATAATAAAGGATTATCTATTAAGATAAAATTTATATTGCAATTACTTATAGCAATAATATTCTATATAATATACAAGTATAATGGCGGTTTAACAGATTTAACAATTAGTTTATTCGGGTTTAAAATGCAGCTGGGTTTCTTTTTTGGATTATTTGTATTATTTATATTGGTTGGAACTACAAATGCAGTAAATATTACTGATGGGTTAGATGGCCTCTGTGGAGGATTGTCAGTGATGGCTCTGCTATCGTATGGCGTTATAGCATGGGGATCAGATTGGATTGTAGGATCACAGGAACTTGCAATTTTCTGTTTTGTATTAGTAGGATCTATTTTGGGATTTTTACTATTTAATACTCATCCAGCGAAAGTTTTTATGGGAGACACTGGATCTTTGGCTTTGGGTGCAGCATTGGGAACAATTGCAATTTTAACTAGACATGAACTGAGTTTAGCGATTATTGGTGGTGTTTTTGTAATAGAAACACTATCGAGTTTGATACAGATAGTTGCAATTAGAAATTTTAAAAAAAGAGTATTTCTAAAAGCTCCGTTACATCATCATTTTGAACAATTAGGTTGGGCTGAAAATGATATAGTAAAATTATTTTGGAGTGTCGGTTTTATTTTAGGAATGCTAGGTATTATATATGGAGTTTGGCTATAGTCAAACTTTTTTATTGAGAAGAGGAGTAGTTATGGAACAAGAAAAAATATTTAGTATTGGGAATCACATATTTGTTAGTTTTAATATTTTAGATATAAATAATTGTGAAAATTTTCAAATAGAAGCACCTGATGGTTATGAGTGTGTTGGAATTTCACATTATAAAGATGGATTAAAATTAGTACAATTAATTACATGGAGAAATAATAAAGTTGTAATATGCAAAAAATCTAATGAAGAAAAAGAATATAATAAATTTGGTGAACCGATAAGTAAAAAATATAATATAAAAAAATTAAGTTTAGGAATTTAGAAACATTTGTTTCTTTTTCTTTTGTAATAAATTATTATTATTTATATAAAATTAAATAGGTGGTTAAAGTGAAAAATATTGACTATAAACTATTTTTTACGGTTTTAATATTGAGTATCTTTGGAGCTATAATGATATATTCATCTAGTCATGTATGGGCTTTATATAAATATAATGATTCATTAAAATATTTAAAAAATCAGGTTGTTTTTTTAATACTTGGTATATTTTTAATGTATACATTATCTAAAATAGATTATAAAATATATAAAAAAAAATCTAATTTAATTATATTTATATGTTTTATGCTTCTTGTATTGGTGTTAATTCCTGGTATAGGAGTTGTTAGAAATGGCAGTAGAAGTTGGTTTGGATTTGGAGGATTTGGTATACAGCCTAGTGAAGCTGCTAAAATAGGATTAGTTATATTTGTTGCAAAATATTTATCTAATAATTATTCTATTATGAATAATATAAAAAAAGGAGTATTTCCAATAATAAGTGTAATAGGAGTATTTTTTATATTAATTATGCTAGAACCAGATTTTGGAACTGCAATGGTTTTAACTATGTCATTAGTAGCTATGATTTTTGTTTCTAAAGTAAAACTTTCTTTTTTCTTTAAAATAGGTTTAATTGGATTATTTGGAATAATTGGATTAATTATTGTAGCACCATATAGAATGGCTAGAATTGTATCTTTTTTAAATCCCTGGAGTGATCCATTAGGAAGTGGTTTTCAAATAATACAATCACTATATGCTATAGGGCCTGGTGGGTTATTTGGATTAGGATTTGGGAATAGTATACAAAAACATTTTTATTTACCTGAACCTCAAACAGACTTTATATTTTCTATTATAAGTGAAGAATTAGGATTTTTAGGAGTTTTAATAGTAAGCACATTATTTTTTATAATATTTTATAGATGTATAAAAATAAGTTTAAAAACAAAAGATTTATTTGGCAAGTATTTAGCTTTTGGGCTATCTTTTGCAATTATTTTTCAGACAATATTAAATTTATGTGTTGTAATTGGTTTAATACCTGTAACTGGAGTAACTTTACCTTTTCTAAGTTATGGAGGTAGTAGTTTACTTGTAAGTATGTCTAGTATTGGGATTATCTTAAATATTTCTAAAAACAATTGACACAAAAACAAATGTTTGATATATTTTAATTGTATACATATAGTAAGAGGAAAACAAGTGATGCTTGATAGTGATCTAGCAAAGCTTTATGAATGTGCAAATGGCACTAAATCGATTAATTTAGCAGTTCGTAGAAACGTTGAAAGATTTCCAAATGATTTTTATTTTCAATTAACACCTGAAGAATATAAGAACTTGAAGTTTCAAATTGAAACTTCAAGTTTGAATGGATATGGTGGAGTTAGAAAAAATCCATATGTCTTTACCGAGCAAGGAGTTGCTATGCTTGCAAGTGTTTTAAAAACTCCAGTTGCTGCAAAAGTAAGTGTTAATATTATGCATGCTTTTGTAATAATGCGAAAGTATATTTCTAATGAGTTAATTGAACAAAAATATATTAACAATTTAGTGATAAAGCATGATGAAGACATAAAGTTGTTACAAGAGTCCTTTAACAAATTTGAAGAAAAGAAAAAATATAATGAAATTTATTTTAATGGACAAATCTATGATGCATATTCAAAAATAGTTGATATTTTTGAATATG
>CANQSL010000016.1 GCA_947626515.1 uncultured Bacilli bacterium | reverse complement strand
CAAAAAGAGAAAAATAACTTTTCTCTTTTTAATATACCAGTTTTTTTATTAATGTCCACTAATTGGGGTTCACATCATGAACTAGTGGATTTTTATTTTACGTAAAAATTTTTAATAATGTATTGATAAAAAATATATAATATACTATAATATATTATATATAATAAAGAGGTGGCTTTATGGATGTGATAATCAATTTAATGGATAAAATATATGGTGATTCTAATACTTTAATTACTATTTATATCGTAGGCGCTGTTTTATTAGTAATATTTATAACTTTATTAATAATAAGCTTAAGAGCTCCAAAAGCTAAAGAAAAGATATTAGAAGAACCTAAAAATGATGATAAAGAATTAAATGAATCTGAAAAAATAGAAGAAAAAGAAACAATTGAATCTAAAAAGATAGAAATTGATAAAATTGATGAAAATTCAAATATTATTGAAGATTTAGAAACTAAAAGTGATCATAATGATAAATTAATAGAAAATAAAGAAAAAGAGGAATCCCATACAGATAGCATAGATATAAGTAATATAGTTATTGATGAAACTAAGAAAGCGAAAATAGAAGAAGATTCTTCTCCTATTGAAATTGCACTAGAGAATATAGAGAATAAAAAAGATGAGCCGGAAGAGACTAAAAAAGTTTCAGTAGATATTCCTGATATTGATTCATATGCAGATGATGTAGTTAAAAAAGTATATGAGAAAAATGAACAATTTAGTTCTGTATTTGTAGGAGATAATACTTCAACAATAAAATTAGATAAAGTTTTAGATAATTTAAATGTAGATGAAGATATTAAGGATGACTTGGTAGAAGATTCTAATAAAGGAGAAAAAGTAAAAGAAAGTACTTCAGCTCCTAGTAATTTAGATGATTTAAAGATTGCTATGGAAGATAAGAAAAAAGAAGTAGAATTAAAACAAGATGAATTAAAACAAAAATTATTTAATTTAAAAAATTCTAAAATTAAAAGTGAAGAAACAAAGAAAGCAGAGGATTTGTTGAATAAGTTGAAAGATGTTCAATAAAATTTCCGCTTTTTTACTTGCAATCATATTTTATTTATGTTACAATGTTAATGCTTTTGAAAAAGAGCGTAATCCGCTAAGTGAATACTTATGATTAGAAAAAATAAAATTTAATAGAAAGTGAGAATATTTATGAATCCTTTAATTGAAAAAATTAACAAGAAACAAATTAAAAAAAATATTCCCGAATTTAGAGTTGGCGATACTGTAAGAGTTGGTGTTAGAATCGTCGAAGGAAAGAAGGAAAGAGTACAGTTTTTTGAAGGTATAGTATTTAATATATCTGGTGGATCTGTTTCTAAAACTTTCACAGTTAGAAAGAAAATTGGAAGTGTTGGTGTAGAAAGAATCTTTCCTGTAAACAGTCCTGTAGTTGACAGTATAACTGTTGTAAAGAAAGGAAAAGTAAGACGTTCTAAATTAACATTCTTAAGGGGAATGAAAAAAGATTATAAAACTAAAGAAAGAGATTAAATCTTTCTTTTATTTTGATTGCTTTTTATAAGTTTTTAAATTATAATAGTATTGGAATGAATAGGGTGATATAAATGAAAACACTAGTTATTAGTAGACCAGTATATGAATATATAATGCCTTTGGTAGAATATCCACAAGATGGAGATGTGTTTTTTATAGAAAAGACTATAAATTCTGTTTCTTCTATTGGAAGTGTTGTTGCCGCTACTTTTGGTAAGTATGGTGAAGATATTAGTTATACTGGGATGATCGGAAATGATGATGTAGGTAATAAAATAAAAGAAATACTTGAAGGGTTTCAAATAGATTTAAAATATGTAGAAACAAGTTATACTGAAAAAACGTGTGTATCATATAAAGTATACAATTCGAAGACTAATAAATTTACGTTAGTAAATGATTTTGGTATAAAGACAAATCTTACAAAATATAAATATGAATTTTTTCCCGATGTTGTAATAATGGATGATAAAGATTATAATGCTAATTTGGCAGCTATTAATAATTATCCAAACTGTAAGTCAATATTTATAGGAGATAAATATACTTCTGAGTGCAAATTTTATTGTGATAAATGTAATTACGTAATATCAAATCTTTCTTTTGCAAGTAATGCAACAGGAGTTTTAGATAATCTAAATAAGTCAAAAAATTTAGTTTTATTATTTCAAAAATTTATAGATTTATATAATTCTAATTTAATTATAGTAATGAATAATTTTGATGTTTTATATTGTGTAAATGACGAAGTAAGAATGATGAAAAATGTAAATCAAACTATAACTAATAAGGAGAATGTATATTATGCATTGTTAAGTTATTATTTAGCTAAAGATATAGATGTAGAAAATGCTATAAAGCTTACTAATAAAACTATGTTATCTGCTCCTAGTGAAGTTAATATGTTAGATAATATACCAGATTATAATGTTATAAAGAATGTTATAGAAGAGTATAAAAACAATACTCAAGCTCAAAGTGTCAGTCAGAATACACAAGCAGCTACTCAAACACAAAATAATAATCAAAATACACAAGTAGCTAACCAAGCTCAAAATAATAATGCAAATAATCAAGCTGTTAACCAAACTCAAAATCCAGTAGCTAATGCTCAACAATCTAATGAGGGTGCAACATCAGCAAAAAATGTAGGTAAAGAGAGTACACCTCAAACTAATGTAAATCAGGATATTAAAAATACAACTAATACTAAGACACAAGAAAATAAAGCAGTGTCTAATAGCACGAATGTAGAGAATAAAGTTCAACAAGGTAATAATAATAATAACAATAATGGGGTTAAAAATGCCTAGGGTATATAACCCTTTTTTAGATTTATTACCTAACATAGATGTTCATGGTTATAGTCGTGATATGATAAGATATGTATTAGATAGTTTTATAAATGATAATATTAAATTAAAAAATAACAAAATAGTTATTATACACGGTAAGGGAGAAGGAATTTTAAAAGATGAAATTCATTCTATTTTAAAAAAAGATAAAAGGGTAGAAAAATATTATTTAGATTCATTTAATACTGGATGTACGGTAATTGAATTAAAGAAATCAATATGATAAAATACTTTTTTGAAAGGGCTGAAGTTTATGTTTGTAGATGAAGTAAATATAAAGGTTATTGCGGGTAAAGGTGGAGATGGTTGTACATCTTTTAGAAGAGAAAAATTTGTAGAAATGGGTGGCCCTGATGGTGGAAACGGTGGACATGGAGCAAATATAATTTTTAGAACAGAAAGTGGTTTAAGAACATTAATTGATTTAAAAATGATGAAAAATATAAAAGGTGATAAAGGTGTAAACGGCAAAGGTAGTAGCAGAAATGGAGCTAATGCAGAAGATGTAGTTATAAAAGTACCAATTGGAACTACAATATTTGATAATGAAACATCATTAGTTATTGCAGATTTAACAGAAGTTGAAGAAGAAGTTGTTGTAGCTAAAGGCGGTCGTGGGGGAAGAGGTAATAAGGCTTTTGCAACACATGAAAATCCTGCTCCTAAGATGAGTGAATTAGGCGAGCCGGGAGAAGAAAAAAGTATAAGATGTGAGCTTAAGGTATTGGCAGACGTAGGACTAGTGGGTATGCCTAGTGTAGGAAAAAGTACTATATTGAGCATGATTAGTTCATCAAAGCCTAAAATAGGAGCTTATCATTTTACAACTCTTAGTCCAAATTTAGGGGTTGTAAAATTAGGTGATAATAGATCTTTTGTTATGGCAGATTTACCTGGATTAATAAGTGGTGCTAGTAAAGGTATCGGCTTAGGAGATAAATTTTTAAAGCATGCAATGAGAACAAAAGTTATAGCTCATGTTATCGATATGGGATCATATGAAGGAAGAAATCCAATAGAAGATTATGAAGTAATAAAAGCTGAATTAGAAGGATATGATGAAAGACTATCTAAAAAAACTAACATTATTATTGCAAATAAAATGGATTTACCTAATGCAAAAGAAAATTTAGAAAAGTTTAAATCTAAATATCCAACTTTGGAAATATACGAAATAAGTGCAATTAATAAAGAAGGCTTTGATTCACTTATTATACGATTAGCTGATTTAGTGGAAACTATTGATAGAGAAAATTTATATAAAGAAGAAGAGTATGCAACACATATTTTATATAAATTCAATGATGATAAACCATATACAATAACAAAAGAAAATAATATTTGGGTTATAAGAGGTAAGGAAGTAGAAACTCTTTTAGATATGACTCGTTTTACAGAAGATGAATCAGTTATGCGCTTTGCTAGAAAGCTTAAAGGTATGGGAATTGATGAAGATTTAATAAAAATGGGTGCTAAAATAGGTGATGAAATAAAAATTAAAGATTATATTTTTGAATTTAAGGCTTAAACTTAAATTTTTTTTGAATCTATTACTTAATATTTATTATTTTAAATTAATATAATATATGTTATAATTTTAACTGTAGTTAGAGTGATGTTATGAGCAAAATTAGTAAAACAAAATCAGATTATATATATAGTTTAGCATATCAAGTGTTCAATTTATTATTTCCTATATTTTTAACTCCCTATACAGCTAGAGCACTAGGTGCTACTTCTATTGGCATATATACTTATTTAGGTACAATTATTTCTTATTTTGCAATGTTTGCAAAATTAGGAGTAGATAACTTAGGAAGCAGAAAAATAGCAAAAAATAGAGAAAATAAGACCAAATTATCTAAAGCTTTTTTTAGTGTTTATATTATTCAATTTGTGATGTCTTTTTTAATGACTACATTTTATATTATATTTTCTTTACTATTTTTAAAAGATAATATTTCAGTTGCTTTAATTAGGGGAATTTCACTTTTTGCAACAATATTTGATGTTTGGTGGGTCTTTTCTGGATTAGAAAAATTTAAAATTAATATTTTAAAAAATACAATTATTAGAATAATTACATTTATTTTAATAATCATATTCGTAAAAAATAGTACTGATTTATGGAAATATGCTCTAATTTTATCTTTATCTGATTTAATACTTAATTTATTATGGTTAGTCTTTTTAAAAAAAGAAATAAAATTTGTTAAATTATCTTTTAAAGAAGTGCGTAAAGAAATAAAACCTTCTATTTTATTATTTTTACCTAATTTAGCAAGAAGTGTTTATCAATCTTTTGATAAAATTATGTTGGGCAATATGATATGTATGACTGAAGTTGGTTTATATGAGCAAGGATATAAATTAACTAAAATTCCATTGACGTTAATTTATGCGTTGTCATCTATTATGCTTCCTAAAAGTTCAAATTTGTTGTCAAAAAATAAAATGAATGAACTGAAAAAAAATATTGAAACTTCACTTAATTTTATAACTTTTGCAATAATTCCTATGTGCTTTGGATTAATTGCAATTGCAGATAAACTAATACCTTTGATGATGGGAAAAGAATTTATAAAATCAGCTTCAGTTTTAAAATTATTATCAATTTCTACTATTTTTATTTCTTTTGGCGATATTATTAGAAATCAATATTTAATGCCAGCGGAAAAAGATATTATATTTATAAAGTTTACTTTATTAGGAGCAGTAACTAATTTTATAACCAATTTATTACTAATACCTAAATATGGCTGTGTGGGAGCCGCTATAGGTACCGTAGTTGCCGAACTTTTTGTTTTATTTTATACTTTGTTTAGTGTAAAAAAAGTATTGCCAGTATGGAAGTATTTAAAAAATACAATTCCAGTAATACTAAAAAGTTGTATTATGTTATTGGCTGTAATTTTAATAGGCCATATAAAATTATCAACTATTAAAGTTATATTCTTACAAGTTTTATTTGGTATATTTATATATATTATATTAAATTTTAAATACTTTACTCATATGTTAAGAGGTGTAATTAAATATGAAAAAACAAGTAAATAAAGATCACTATGATTTTAAAAGATATGTCAATTTGCATCGATGGAGTTCTTATTATTATCAACTATATTATGCATTAGATGAAGATATAAAAGATATTTTATTATTTGGTGTTGGTGATAATATTATTCCAAATATCTTAAAACAAATGAATAAAAATGTTACTACTTTTGATTTAGATGAAGATCTAAATCCAGATATTGCCGGTGATATAACCAAAATGAATAAATATTTAAAAAAAAAGTATGATTGTGTGATGTGCTGTCAAATATTAGAACATATTCCTTTTGAAAACTTTGAAAAAATAGTCAAAGATATTTTATCTTTTACAAAAAAGAAAGTAATTTTAAGTCTTCCATATAATTCTGAATGTTTTAAAATTAAATTTGGTTTTAAAGGAAAAGAAAAAAATTTTAAATTATTAATTAAAAGATTTTGGAAACCATATAATTATAAAAGAAAATTTGATATAAAAATAGATGGATTTAATGAACATTATTGGGAAGTTAATGTAAAGGGCTATTCTAAGAAAATGATTATAGATATTTTAAAAAAATATTTTATCATAGAAAAGGAATTTATTCCTTTTGAAAATGCTTATCATTTATTTTTTATATTAAAACCAAAAAAATAGAAATTACAAATTTCTATTTTTTCTATGTTTATGAAAATAATATATTAATCCTTTTATATGGTAATAAGTCATTTTAGAAAATATTTTTTTATGAGCTAATCGTTGCCTTTCATGAATTATATTAATATTACCATTATAATATGTTTTAAATCCATTTAATTTTGCTCTCAAACAATAGTCAGCATCTTCTGGACCATAAAAGATTTTTTCATCATAAAAACCTATTTTTTTAACTACTAAATCTTTCATTAAAGTATAAGCTCCTATACCATAATCTACTTCAAAAATAACTTTATCTCTCATTTCTAAGTAATCATTAGTATTTATATTAGTAGATTTAATAAATTTTCTTTTTATACCATCAAATCCTAGTTTTATTTTTCTTTTTATAGTAGGGTAATAACGTATATTGTCTTGAATTTCTAAATTTTTGTAAAACATTTTAGGTACTACTATTCCAATATCTTTATTTTTTTTCAAAAAATTTATACCAATTTTTATACTATCATCGACCATTATAGTATCACTATCTAAAAACAAAATAAACTTTCCTGTTGCTTTTTTAAGTCCGATATTTCTACCTTTGGCAACTCCTAAATTAGTTTTATTTTTTATAATTTTAATTTTAAATTTAGTATTATTTTTTTTAAATTTGTTTAATAGAGATATAGTTTTATCAGTAGAATTATTATCTACTATAATTATTTCAGTGTTTTTAATATTTACATATTTATCAATTGAATATATACATTCATCAATGCAGTTTTCATTGTTGTGAGTTAGTATTATTATTGATAAATTACTTTGCTTTTTTTGCATTTATACCTTTCCAATCTCTCTTATATAAAAGTCCCATTAATATAAAGAAATAAGGTGCAACTCTAGTAGTTCTAATATTTGCAAATGCTTGAATAGCATATCCAATAAATGTTAAAAATAATCCAATATATATACTATTATCTAATTTTTCGTTTTTAAATATATTTATTAAAGATGTTATAAATATATAGAATAAAAATGCTATGTATGTAACTACAGAAAATACTCCTTCAGTAATCATAATTTGTAAGTATTCATTATGCGCTTTATCAACTATACGGTTAGTAACTGGTGTTATTAAAGGATTTCCATCCCAAGCATATACTAGACAATCTATTCCTACACCATGTAACCAATATTCTGGTACTTTTTTTAATGTTTCTTTCCAAATAAATCCTCTTTGAGTACCCCAATTATCAGATACGTTTCCACTAGCTAAATCTTTTATATCATTTTTTATACCAGTTGCTTCTTTTATAACGTTTTTGGCGTCGCTTTGTCTTAAACTTATGAAGCAAAATATTATAACATCAAAAACTATAAATAATTTAATAAATAACATCAAATACGATTCTAATCTATTTTTAATATTTCCTTTTTTTCTTATAATTCCCAATATTATTAAATAACATATAATTGCGACATAAACTAGTACAACACCAATAGTAACACTACTAGTTACACATGAAATTAGGTAAGGGAAGTATATAGAGGAGATAAATAAAGATATATACTTTAATTTTTTTTCTTTTGTAAATAAGAATAGTCCTATTCCAAGAGCATATACTAAAAGACAATATGTACCAAAGAAATTATGATGTCCAGCTAATCCTTTATTGTATAATGTGAAGAAATTATCTCGTAAATGGAAAAGAGAGAAAACAAAAAATACTACAATTATTATTCGTTTTAATTTATCATTTTTAATCAGAGAATTTACAGTAAATAAGAAATAATAAGCAGCAATTATTAAAAGACCTTCACATCTGCCATCGATACCAAATATCGATGTTTTTATATCATAAGAGAAAAACGTAGATATTAGTGCAAAAATTAGCATAAGTATCATAAATACATCTGCAAGTCTAAACTTATAATGCCCACCAAGAATAGCTAAAATTATCAAAATTATACTTATCGCTATTACTCCATAATACATATATTCATATTGAAGCAATGAAAGTGTTCCAGTTTGAGAAATCCTATATGATGCGGAAGTTATTGCAACAATAACTAAGCAGCTAAATATAGTAATAATTGTCTCTAATATACTTAATTTTATATTTAGTATAGGTTTATCTTTTTTTAAAGGTTTATTTTTTTTTTCTTTTTTATTTTTCATAAATAAACTCTCCTTAATTCTATTTAATAACATGGTTATAGTTCTAATAAATAATTTAAAATCCAATTTAAATGACAGATTGTCAACATAATAAAGTTCCATTTCAATTCTTTTTTTATAAGTTGTATCTTTAGTACAATAACAGGTCCAATTACCACTTAAGCCAGGTTTAACACTTAAAAGTTTTTTCTTATTTTTACCATATTTATTTATTTCTCCATCAACAACTGGCCTTGGACCAATTATACTCATATCACCCTTGATAACGTTTAATATCTGAGGAGTTTCATCTATTGAAAATTTTCTCAATATCCTACCAATCTTTGTTACTCTTGGATCGTTTTCTAACTTATAATTTTTTTTATATTCTCTTAATTCTTTTTCTGTAAAAATGTCTTCTATATTTTTGTCTATATACATAGTTCTAAACTTATAGATATAAAAATGTTTTCCGTTTAGTCCTATTCTTTTCTGTTTGTAAAATATAGGACCTCTACTATCTATTTTTATAATTATAGCTAATATAATAAATCCTATAAGAAATATAGGAAAAAATAATATTAATACTAATAAACAAATAATCCTATCAAAAATATATTTAAATTTTATATAATTTTTATTTAAATTTGTCATAATACCACCACTGATTGTTAACTTATATTTAAATTATAACAAATTGTATTTATTAAGTCTATAAAATATTTTGCAAATTGATTTAATTTATTATTAATTGAAAAAAAAATATTATTGTTATATACTTATATAAGGAAAGTAGGATTTCATATGAATAAAACAAATAAAATTTATTTTTTGGCTGCAATTGTAATGATGCTTGGTTGCTACGCTTTGAATTTAAGCTATAGTTACTTTGTTCAAACTGAAGAAAAAAATACTGTAGATAGTCGTGTTGCTGAATTATCTTATGATTTAAGTCAAAGTTCATTTTCAATAAATGCTAATTCTACTAAAGTGGTTCGTTTAGCAGTTAGTAATACGAGTTCTATTTCAATGAATTATGGGTTAATAGCACAAACAGATGCCAAAAATTATAAAATTCAAACCATAAATTCAAATTCATATGGTACTCTAGCTCCGTCTTCAACAGAAAAAATAGATTTAGCTATAACTAATAATGAAGAAAAATGCATTACAGTTAATTTTAGTTTAGATTATAATTATACTACAATTAATTTTGACGAGCTTAACTATTTGACTAGATCAAATATTAATAATCAAGAAAGATATGAGTACAATTTTCCAGATAAATTAAATGATTTGATAATAAAAAATAATTCAATTTTCACAACTGATGAAAATAAAGAAACAATTAATGCCTCATTAGTAAAAGTTAAAACTGAAACTAATAATTTTTACTATTTTAAAGGGAATGTAATAAATAATTATGTTTCATACAATAATATGTGCTTTAGAATTGTAAATGTAGATGACGAAGGCAATATTAAGATTGTATTAGCATCAGAAAATTCTTGTTCTAATGAGAATCTTACTGATGAATCTGGTTATGCTAAACTTTCGAAAGACTATATTAATATTTCTTATGCAAAGAAAGATAATAATGAAACAAATTATGAAAATTCAAATTTATTGGATACATTAAATATATGGTTTGATAATAAAGTATCTAATAAAGATAATTTAATTAAATATAATTGGTGTAGTGATAATACTATTGCTAATGGAGTGTATAATTCATATGACCGTATAGTAAATAGCAAAATTCCTTCATATGAATGTAAAGGAAAAATAATAGAAAATTATATCGGAACACTTACGGCAGATGAAGTAATGCTTGCAAATAATGAAAATGATAAGAATTATTTATATGAAAATGCAAAGAATTATGGTTGGTGGACAATTACTCCACATAGTAGTGGTGAAGAAAACAAGATATTTGTTATAAAAGATTCTATATATGAAGATGAAATAAATATGCAAAATAGAATTAGACCTGTGCTAGTATTGAAAAATGATACTCTAGCAACTGGAACAGGAACTATAGATAATCCTTATGTTATAGATAATATTTTTACAACTAAATCAATTTGTGAACAGGATTAATTCCTGTTTTAATTTTATTTGATAATTATAATATTCTTTGTTATAATACATATGGCTTAAGTGAGGAGGAAGAACAATGGCTAAGAAAAATGATAATAGAGCAAATATAGAGTTAAAATGTAGCGAATGTGGTTATGTTATAAGACCTACAGAAAAAAATAAAAAAAATACACCAGACAAAATGGAAATAAAAAAATATTGTCCAAAATGTCAAAAAGCACAAATATTTAAAGAGAAAAAATAATAGCTTTTATAAATATAGAAAGGAGATAATATGAATATTAATATTAATGATATTAAAAATGGTATGACTGTTATCATTGATGGAAAACTATGCTTAATAGAAGAATTCCAACATGTAAAGCCAGGTAAAGGCTCTGCATTTATGAAAATGAAATTAAGAAATTTGAGAACAGGATCCTTAGTAGAAGAAACTTATAATACGAATATTAAAATAGAAAGAGCAAGAGTAGAAAAATCAAAAATGCAATATCTTTATTCTGATGGAGATAATTATGTTTTTATGAATAATGAGACATATGAACAATTAGAGATTCCTAAATCTAAATTAGAAGATCAAATAAAATTTTTAAAAGAGAATATGGAAATAGATATATCTACTTATGAAGGAGAAATAATTGGTATAACTTTACCAGAAAAAGTTGAATATGAAGTAATAGAAACAACTGATGCAACTAAAGGTAATACTACAAACAATGCAACTAAAGATGCTACTATTGAAACAGGGTATACTTTAAGGGTTCCATTATTTATTTCTCAAGGAGAACATATAATCGTTTCTACATTGGATGGGAAATATGTTTCAAGAGCTTAGGCTCTTTTTTATTTACAATAATACTTTTTATATTTATACTAATAATGGTGATAATATGAATGATGAGAATATTTATTTAGTAAAGAACAAAAATAATTATATTTTAAAATATCCTAAATATAATATTGAAACAATTGCTTATATTGGTAAAAATGGATTAACAAAAAATAAAATTGAAGGTGATTACAAAACTCCGATAGGAATTTTTGATCTTGGGATAAAAATGAGTATGAATGAAAAAAAAGGATGTATATTAATTAATGAATATATGTATTGGATAAGTGATTCTAATTCTAAATATTATAATGAGTTAGTGAATATTAAAGAAGTAGAAAAAGACTGGGAAAATGCGGAACATTTAATAGATTATAAAATTCAATATGAGTTTTTAATAGAAATTAAGGCTAATCCAAATAATAAAAAAAATAAAGGTAGTGCAATTTTTTTACATTGTAAAAATAAAGATTATACTGCTGGTTGTATAGCTATAGATAGAACTGTAATGGAAAAGTTAGTTGGACTTGTAAATAAAGATACAAAAATAATTATAAGTAATTGATAAACTAACAGAAATATTGTAAACTTATTATAGTAGGGTGATGTTGATGAAAACTATAAAAAGGCAAGCGTTATTTATATTTTCTTTGATTGGTATAGTATTAGTATCTTTAGCAATGATGACTACTTATGCATATCAAAGTACTAGAGTAAATTATGACGAAGATGCTTTTCAGGGATTATCAGTGCAATCTGGTGTTTTAGATGTAAACTATGTAAATAATGATAGAATAAATGTAGATAATATGCCTTTATTAAACGATTACATGTCTGGTTATTATACAGAGTTTACAATTGATAATTCTAAAAGTGATAATGATGTTTCATTTTATATAGAACTAACTGAATTAGATTTTTCTAAACAATTAATTACTAGTGATTTTAGATATACTTTAAATGAAGTCACTAAATCTAATGAAAAGAATATAAGTGAAGGTGACTTTTCTGATTTAACCAATAATGATTATAAATTAAGATTTAATGATTCATACTATTTAAATATAAATAAAAAAGAAAGTAAAACTTATAAATTATATATTTGGTTAAAAGAAACTGAATCTAATCAAAATTATTTAGAGAATAGTTATTTTAAGGCTAAAATAAAAATTACATCTCAATTTAAAAGTGCTGTATATGAAAATAGTCTTGCATTTAAATTAATAAATAACGGCATTATTAACTCAGAAAATATAATTGATGATAATAATGTAGGATTAATAAAATTTGAAGATTCTTATTATTATAGAGGAAATGTTTTAAATAACTATTTAAATTTTAACAATATGTGCTTTAGAATAATAAAAATTAATAAAGACAATAGTATTAAATTAGTTTTAGAAGATAAAGATAATACATGTCAGCAAAGTGTAGGAAATTATGAGATCGGTATTGGTTCCTTAGGAAATGAAGATGATTATAGCAAAGAATTAAAAGATTCTTTATATGAATTTCAAAATAAGTACTTAAAAAATATTTTTAACAAATTAAAATTATATAATTGGTGTTTAAATAACAAAAAATATGATTATAGTGATAACAGTTATAGTTATACTTCATTAAAAGAATTAAATGATAAAAAGTTTAGCAATGTATGTGAAGGAATTGCTATGGATAAATATAATGATTCTTTAATTTTTGTAAATATTTTATCATTGGAAGATGTAGTTTATTCTGGTGGAAAATTAAATAATGAATCTAATACATATTTGTATAATGAAGAATATCAAAAAGAAGATTTTATTTGGACTAATTCTTTGTCATCAAATATAAATGGAACTATTAATGCATTTGTATTAAATAAAAACATTTTAAAAGAGAGTGAAGTTAATAATAATTATTCATATAGACCTACTATTACTTTAGTTGATAATATATTGTATATTTCTGGAACGGGAACAAAAGATGATCCATTTATAATAGATTAAAAAATGATAAATTTTGATATCATTTTTTTTAATATTTTGATATAATCATATATGGTGATAATAATGGATAGCAAAGCAAAAACAAATGAAGATAAAAATGGGTTAAAAGAAATTCTTCCATATGTTATTATTGTTATAGTAGTAATTATAATTAGAACGTTTATAGCAACGCCTATTAAAGTAAACGGAACAAGTATGGTTAGCACTTTAAAAGATGGGGATACGATGATTTTAAATAAAATAGGTATTCATTTTAATGAATTAAAAAGATTTCAAATAGTTGTTGTAAAAACAGACGATTCATATATTATAAAAAGAATTATTGGTCTTCCTGGAGAGACAATCGAATATAAAGATAATAATTTGTATATTAATGGGAAAAAAATAGAGGATCCTTATAATAATGGAGAAACTAAAGATTTTGAGACAGTAAAAATAGGTGCTGATAAATATTTTGTAATGGGAGATAATAGAGGAATTTCTGCTGATAGTAGAATAAGCGGGGCAGTAGATAAAAAAAATATCATGGGGACTACTAAATTCGTATTATTTCCATTTAAGGATTTCGGATTAGTTGATTAATATCATTTTTTTAGAATATAATAGGAGTTGTTTATGAAGTTAAAGAAGTTTTTTTTATTTTTTATTTTTGGACTGGCGTTAATAGGATTTTTAATTGGAGGTTCTATTTCCGAAGCTCTTCTAATTTTTTTAATGTACTTTATAATAAGTTTTATTAAGAAAAAGAGCGCAGTAAACACATCACAAGTTACTCAGACGAGTACTAACTCTTTAATAAAATGTCCGGGATGTGGAGAAATGTTAAATTCAACTGATAAATTCTGTCCTAAATGTAAAACTCCAATTGAAGGAAATGTAATTAATGAAGTGAAAAAAAATGTTGTTACAATTGATAATTATGATTCTATTTATAAATTAGATGAAAAAGCAATGTTAGAAGAATTTATTAATAGAGCATTAATTAAAGCAAATATTGATAAAAATACAAATTTAATACCTATAAAAATAAGAAATAAAAAATTTATATTACATTCGATATTTTCTATTTTGCTTTTTATATATATATCTTTGATTTTCTTTCATTTTCCAGCATATGTTTATGTTATAGGAGCTGTAATTTTAATTATTATTTTTATTCTTTCAATTAATTATAATTTTATGGCGTATATAAGAAAAGAAGTTTTATCAAGACCAGAAGAAAATATTAATAATATTGTTATGAATATAAAGACAACTTTAGTTCAAAATAGTTCATTAGCGGTAGCTTTGACAACAATTTTTTTAGCTATAATACTTCCATTTACCTTTTTTATGAAACCAAAAATATTTTATGAAAAAGTTTCAGATGGATATGCAGTAAGATTTTATGCTTATGGGGTTACTAATTTTAAAACAGTAACAATACCAGAGACTCATAACGGAAAGAAAGTTGTTAGTTTAAGGGGAAATGCGTTCTCTAATATGAAGTTTTTAGAAAAGGTTTATTTGCCTGACACAATAACTGAGATAAGAGGACAAGCTTTTAAAAATGATATAAATTTAATAGATGTAAAATTGCCTAAAAATTTAAAATACTTAGGTGGTGGCGCATTTTATAATTGTAAATCTTTAAAAAATATTACTATTCCAGAAAATGTTAATGAAATTGGAGGAGAGGTATTTTATAATGCAACTAATTTAACTGAGATTATTATACCTGATTCAGTAACTGTTTTAGGTGGAGATGCATTTAAAAACGCTACTTCTTTGTATACTGTAAAACTTTCTAATAATCTTTCAGCTATAAGAGGTGGGACTTTTGAAAACTGTTATTCTTTAAAAAATATTACTATTCCAGATTCTGTTACTGAAATAGGTGGAGGAGCTTTTTATAATGCTACTTCATTAAGCAAAATAATTATACCAGATTCTGTTACTGAAATAGGTGGGGAAGCCTTTTATAATGCTAAGTCATTAAAAACTGTAAAACTTCCAAAAAATTTAAGTGAAATAAGAGGAAATACTTTTGAAAATTGTTCTTCGCTTGAGTATATAGACATTCCTGATACAGTTGTTAGAATAGGTGGACATGCTTTTTATGGGTGTTATTCTTTATCTAACGTTTATATTTCTGAAAATAGTTTATTAAATGAAATAGGCTCATCTGCTTTTAGAATGTGCCCAAGTTTAAATAGTATAAAAATTCCTTATGGAACTTTTGTAAATGAAAGAGCTTTTAAAGAAAGTCCAACATCTATCAGCTATTATAACTAGGGGGAAATTTTATGGAAAATAATTATAAATATATTCATTTATTATATGTTCCAACTATGGCATGTAATATGAATTGTAAATATTGTTATTTAATGGATAATACTAAAGAAGAGAAAACCGTTCATACAGCATTAGAAACATTAAATTATGCCATAGAAAAATTTAAAAAAAGTAATGTTATACCATTTAATATATCATTACATGGTGGAGAGGTAACTACTTTGTCTAAAAAAGAATTCTATGATTTAATAGAATTTATTAGTAATTATTATGAAAATAATAGAGAAATTATTACAGATGGTGGATTTAAGCTAGGTAATCCTCATATAAAAACAAATTTATATGAATTAGATAAACACATTGATACAATAAAAAAATTTAATGTTTCAATTTCTGGCAGTTTAGATTTACCTTTGAAGCTACATAATAAATTTAGAGTTACAAAAGGAAATGTTGAAACGTTAAATAAAATATTAAATAACATAAAACTTTTAGAAGATATTCCAAATAAAAAAAAGGTCTCTGCAACAATATTTAAAGAACATATTGAATATATCGATGAAATAATTGAAGATATAAAATTTTTACATAAAAATACTTGCTTAGATATGAACGATTTTAATTTTATGATAGGTTTTGATTATAATTCAAATGGGTTATTGCACCATATGAGTGAAGAAGAGCAAGTTGAATTTTATAATAGAATGAAAAAAGAGTTTTCAAATACTGATTTAGACTATGGATTAAATGGACCGTGGTTTGATGAATTTGGTCCAAATTATTGTACTAATTGTGATAATTGTGGAGAAAAATTTTTCTTGTTAGAAAAAAATGGAGATATATACTCATGTGTTAGAGGTCAAAAAAATAAAGATTATTACTACGGAAATATTTATGAAAATACAGTAGAGGAAATATTAAAAACAGCATTTAATAAAATATATATAAATCATAATAAAGAATCTTTTAATGAAGAGTGCAGTAAATGTGGTTACTTATATCTTTGTAAAACTGGATGCCCTTTTGTAAAAAATACTTATAAAACAAACAAAAGTTACACTTGTAAATTACAACAAAAACTTTATAAAGATAGAAATTATGAAAAAGATGAATATAATGATGAATTTGTTTATGAATATATGCTTAAGATGAGAAATGATGATATAACAAATTATGTTCCAAAAAATAATACTATAAATCCTTCATTAGAACAGATTATCTTAAAAGATAATAAACTTAAGTATATTTATAGCAATGATGTTTTTATATTAAAAATAGATAATATGGAATATAAATTATCTTCACAAATTTTAAAGCCAATAAGAAACATTGTTTATATTACTCCTAAAAGCAAAGTAACACTTTTTATGAAGAAAAATGTAATTAATGAAGAATGTGATTATCCAGAAAATAATTCATTATTTATAATGTTATTAAGTGGAGATTTAGTTACATATGGAGATGAAGAGAGGACTAAACAAAGACATGTTATGACTCACCAAATATATAAGGGAGTATTAGATAGCATTAAATCTCCTAAAAAAAATTATTACTGTTATGATATAACTAATTTGATAAAAGAGTATAAAGATTTTATATCTTATGAGAATCCTAATAATTTATTTTTTACTACTTCTTCATTGAGAGACTATCATTATATTAAACAAAAAAATAATGCATATTATCATATGCAAGCTATAAATTTACCATTTCAAAATATAGAATTTTATTATATAGATAAGGAGTTAAAATAATGAAAAAAGAAGCAACTACATACGAGGAATTATTAAGACAAAAAAGATGTGTCGATTTAACAAAATATTATGAATTATCAGAAGAAGAAGTAGAAACTATTTATAATTTTTTATCATCTAATCCTAACGGAGAACTCATATGTTCTAAAGATAATATTTCTTTAGTATCAGATAAAATTATAGGACATATTCAAGCAAAATGTATTAGCAGTAGTATAGATGGGTTGAGAATGGGAAATAATCATTTTGATATTCTTCCTCATTATGAATATACTAGTTCTCATAGTTCTTATAGTGGATCATCATCAAACAATAATAACAATAACAATAATAACAACAATAATAACAATAATAATAGATAGGAAAAAGATATGGCATTAATAACAGATGAATTTCATGAACAAAAATTAAAAAAGTATAATATAAATATTAAAACTAAATATATTGTTGGAAATCAAATTTTAGAAAGAAATACTGATAATTCTAAAAATGATGATATTAAAAATGGTATAATAAATTCTAAAGAATATTATATTAATAACATACTAAAACATAAGGAAACAGAATTTGATTCTAGAATAGAGTATACTTTTATATTTAAAGAAGAAGAAAATAAAGAAGAAACATGTCCAAATTGTGGAATGAAAGCTAAATTAAAGGACTTTAAAGAAGGATGCCCTTATTGTAGAACTAAATACAATATTGATTATACGGATAAAGATTTAGGAAGCAAATATCATTATGATAGAGTTGTAAGAAGTAATAAATATAGAATTATAACTGGAATAATTGATTTTTTAGTAAGTTTAATTATAAGTTTTATTTTTATAAAAACTACATCTAGAACTTTCAATAATATAGATGTAATAAAAATATTTATATATGGTTTAGTTTTAGCACTAATATTATATTATGCGTTTTACATTTTAGATGCATATGTCATATTAGGACCTATAAAAAAATATAAAGATAAACAAAATAAAAAACAGATAGAATTTTGGCAAAGAACAAAATTAGATAAGAAAAAATTTTTTAATAATTTGAATTATGAGGTTAGAAAATACTATTATTCAAAAGAAAATATAATCGACTATGATATTATAGATTATATCGAATTTAAAGAATTTTATAAAAATAATCTTTTATATGTAAAAGTTACTTCTTTAGTTAGAGTAGTTTATTTTATTAATGGTAAATTAAAATCTAAAATAATTAAAGATAATTATATTTTAAAAAGACATAATAATGGAACTTTAAATTTTAAAAATGGTGAATATATAATAGATTGTCCTAATTGTGGTGCTACGATTAGTATAACTAAGGGTGAATGTAGCTATTGTCACACTAAAATAAAATACTTGCAAGAATGGGTTTTAGAAAATTAGGTGATAAATATGAAACGATTTAATATGATTGATGAAGATTTTATATGTGAAGAATGTGGCAAAAAAGTTTCTAAATTGGGTTATACAGCTAGAAATCACTGCCCTTATTGTCTAGTAAGCAAACATTTAGATATTAATCCAGGCGATAGAGCGTCGAAGTGTTTTGGAATATTAAAACCTATAGATATAGAAAAATCAAAAAATGAATTTAAAATTATATATAAATGTTCTAAATGTGGAGAAATTAAAAAAAATAAAGCAGCTAATGATGATAGTTTTGATAAAATATTAGAAATTATGTCTAATAAATAAAATTATAGAATAAAATATATTGGAAATAAAAAAGATGTGTGTTAAAATAGTTCTTCAAAAGGAGAGATTTATATATGTCTTATGATGAATTTTTCAATAAAGTCAATGTTTTATCATCAAATAAAATGTATAAATTTATAGATGAAAATTTAATAGAATGCAATGATTTAATTAGTGAAATAAATAGAGTTTTATTAGAAAATGGTAGTGTTCAAATATTAAAAAATATTAGAGATATTTATCAAATAAAAATTATAAAAGGAAATAATACATATTACTATATAACCAAAAAAGATTTTTTAGATGAATATTGCAATGATGAAAAAAAATATTTATTTAATTTATTTTTTCAATCTGGAAATAGTATAACATTTAATTCAACTAATGGATTTATATCAGCCACTTTAAATAATTATTATAAAGATGTTTTATTTAGAATGAAAGGATTTAATTTAAACAGTGTATTGATAGATATTTATAATTGGTTAAACGAAAGTAAAATAGGTTATCAATATAAAGATACTAAAATTAAATCTTTAGATGGATTTCAGAGAAGAATAATATAAAAAATGCTTTTAGTAAGCATTTTATTTTTTTAATCTCTTTATTGGACCACCATATATATATTTATCAGTATTTTGTTCAATTAATCTTATAGAACAATTTTCCATATTAGGTTCTTTTGAGAACCATTCTGGAGAATAATGAAATATATTTAAAACTATCATTCTAATAGTTGTACCATGTGAAATTATAAAAACTGGATCATTCTGTTCTTTTTCAATTGATTCTAAAAACATTCTAGTTCTTATAGCAACATCGAAAGGACTTTCACCCTGTGGTAGTTTTGCATAAAATTTATTTCCTGTTTGATAATAATTATCATAATATTTAAATTCATTAGGATATAATTTTTTTATTTGTTCAATACTTTTATCACTAAATAAACCATATTGTTGTTCTACTAAAGTAATATCTTCATTAACTACAGAAATATTTAAATATTTATTTATGATGTTAGCTGTATCTCGTGTCCTTCTAAATGGACTAATCCATAATTTAGCATTATCTAAATTAATGTTATTATTTTTTAAATAATTTGATAAAAATAGTCCTGCTTCATTAGCTTGTTTTTTTCCTCTTTCTGTTAAATATACTAATGGATCAGGAAATTCTAATTCATTATTTAATTTTGTATTTTGCATTGATTCTGCATGACGTATTAAAAATAATTTCATATTTCACCATATTATTTTTTAATTTTTTTATTTAATGTTTTAATATCTTCATCTTTTTCCTCAATATTTTCATCTGTTTTTTTATCTATCAAACCTTGTTCTTTTAATTGCATTAAACTTTCTTTTAAAGAATTTAATTCGCAAATTAAAGCTTTTTTTACAGTTTCTTTATCAACTTCTGGTATTTCAATTAAATATTGATCTAATTGAGCAGGATCTGTTTCTATTTCTGTAAAAGAATTTAAGAAATTATCTATACTTATATTTAAATCTTTTTTAATTTCTTCTTTTAAATTTTCTAAACTCATAAAAGAGTATTTCCCTGTAGTTTGATATATAATAATACTTCCATCTTGAGCAAATACATTAAAGAAAATTTTACCATTTTCATCTTCTATAGCCATTGAGTTATTTTTTATACAATTTTCTACAAAGTCATTTATTTTATCAGAAATATTTAATAAATTAAATTGACTTACTAATTCCTTTTCAACTTCGCTCATTTTTGAAATGCTTCTAAAATATTTTAAGTTATCTAATATTTCATCTTTATTTTTTTTATATTTAAAAGCGTTTTTTATATTTTCTTGTATATTAAAACCAGGTACATGTCTTTCAAATAGATTTAAAGATTTATAGTCAGGAATTATTTCTTCTAACATATAATATATTGGTCTATCTACTTTATATCCAAGTTTTTTTATATCTTTTAAAATTTTATAAGTATAAGTAAATCTAATGCTTGTTGATATTAATTTTGTAGTAGAAACTAAGACTATTAAAGTTATAATTGCAACCATCTAAATCACCCTTAAGAAATTATTCTAACAGAGCAAAATTTTGATGTCAATTATTTTTTTATATATTTTTTAGTATTTGTAAGTTCAATATCTGGAAAAAATATTTGTAATTCTGGTAAATTTATCTTTGTATCTTTTAAAATAATTTTAAATATATCATCTTTAAATAGCAATATATTATTTATGATATATCTATAGTGAGAAAAAGCAAGAATACCAAGTTCATGTTTGACTATTGCTTCATTAATAGTACCTCTGCATATAGCATATTTTTCTTTTATTTTTTTATTAGTTTTTTTATTTCTTAATTCTAATAAATTTTCGCTTTTAGTTTTTATTTCTAACTCTTCAGTAGTTGTCTTCCCATTTAAATTAGAATATGTTATTGAATAATTATATTGAGTATTTTCTCCGCTGTGAGTTAAAATTATAATTTCTTTAAGATTAAATTTTTTAGTCTTACTTTTATAGGTAACAAAAAAAAGACTATTATTTAAATGAAAGTCCATAAAATTATAAGTTTTATTGCATATTGACAAGCCAATATCATTGTCACTAATTTTAAGGTGTACGTGAGTAATTTCATCTTTTTTTATATCGAATTCATAATTATAATCAAAATTAGAATAGGGTTGATTTGTTCTAGAATTTGAAAAATATAAAAAATCGCTTTCGATATAAATAGTGATATTTTTATTTTTGGATGAAATATGCCCGATTATATTTTCAAATTCATCTATTATATCTATGTTATTATTGTCGAGTATGTTTATTTTATAGCCAAATAACCTTAAAAAATAAAGTTCATAATTAAGATCGGATAATTTCATAAAATCTCCTTTAAATTTAGCATAACATAAAGAGCTTATTTTTAAAATAAAAAATAAAAGATTTTGTGAATTATAATTCACAACGATTAAATAATCTATTTACATCTAGTTTCAAATTTTATATAATTAATTAGGATGGTGTTCGTATATGAATATAGATGACTTTATTAATATGTGTGAGGAAATAATAAGAACCACTGACGATAATGATAAAAAAAATAGTGCTAGAGAACTAATAAATATTTTTTCAAATAAATTTGAAAATAATGATTATAATAGTGTCTATTTAAATTCTTTAAAAAACAAAGACATATATAGTGAAATTATATTGTATTTTAAATTGTTATCAAAATATTTAGAAAGTGCTAATGATAAATTAATTGATACGTGGTTTAATAATTTCTATTATTTTACAAAAACTAATAATTTAGATATAGATAGTTTAAATATTATTATTAAAGATATTTTATCTAAAAATAATGGTGAAAGATATGCAAGCAAAATAAAAAATAGTGATATATCTAAATTACCAATGCCAAAAATAATTGAAA
Organism: uncultured Bacilli bacterium; assembly: GCA_947626515.1. Taxonomy (GTDB): domain Bacteria; phylum Bacillota_I; class Bacilli_A; order RF39; family UBA660; genus UMGS1124. The sequence continues at coordinate 7,575 of CANQSL010000016.1, read as the reverse complement.
TAGAATTACAAAGTTTAATAAAAGAAGGTAAATTATCTTATAAAATAATAGCTTATATGATATATAAACTATATTTAAAATATAACTGTACGAATTCAGTTCTTATGAATTATTTAAATGAAAATAACTTATTAATAAAAGATAATATTTTATTAGATATAAATAATAATAAAATAATAGATGAAGAAGATATCGATAGAGAAATACATTTATTTTTAAAAGAAGGTTTATTAAAGTTAGATAAAAATAATAGTCAATATGAATATTATAGAGATAAATATATTATGATGCTTCTTGGTATGGACAAAGAACAGAATAAAGATTTATTTAAACAAGGTATGGTGAATTTTTAATGATAGAGCTTGGAATGACTATAACTTATTTAAATAAAAAATATGTTATTGTAGATGATTTTGTTGAGAATAACATTTCATATTACGTTGGTGTTGAATTAGATAATGAAGAGCCTACAGAAAATTGTATATTTTTAAAAAAAGATATAGATAAAATAATAAAAGTAACTGATGAAGATGAAGTTGATTTTTTGAAAAGTATTTTAATTAATCGTTTTTTAGCTAAATTAAGTAGTGATTAAAATACTTTTTTTGTTAATAAAATGTCAATTGAAATTGTTTTTTAAAATTATGTATGATACTATTATATAGGTGATAATATGGCAAAATATGATGAGAGTTCAATTAAAATATTAGAAGGCTTAGAAGCAGTTAGAAAAAGACCTGGAATGTATATTGGTTCTACAGATAAAAGAGGGCTTCATCATTTAGCTTGGGAAATAATAGATAATTCTATTGATGAAATAATAAATGGATTTGGTACTACTATAAATATAACTATTAATAAAGATGGTAGTCTTACAGTAAGTGATGATGGTAGGGGAGTACCTATTGGAATGCATGAGAGTGGGAAAAGTACTCCTGAGGTAATTTATACTATTTTGCATGCTGGAGGAAAATTTAGCGAGTCTGGATATAAAGTAAGTGGTGGATTACATGGTGTAGGTGCAAGCGTTGTTAATGCTTTATCAGAATGGATGAAAGTAACTATTTATAGAGATGGTTTGATATCAACTATAGAATTTGTTGATGGAGGACATGTTTTAACTCCTTTAAAGCAAATTGGTACAACTAAAAAAACAGGTACTACAGTAACTTTTATGCCAAATAAATCTATCTTTAAACAAAATGAATTTTCTTTTACAACATTGTGTGAAAGAATGCAGGAGAGTGCATTTTTATTAAATAGATTAACCATAAATTTAACTGATGAATTAGATGAGAAAAGTGTATCTTATCACTATGATAATGGACTGATATCTTTTGTAGAATATATAAATGAAGGAAAAAATAATTTACATAAAGTCGTATCTATTCATGGCATTAAAAGTGAGATGGAAGTGGATATTGCTTTGCAGTACACTGATACATATAATGAAAATATTTTATCTTTTGTAAATAATGTAAAGACTAGTGATGGTGGAACACATGAAGTTGGATTTAAAACTGGAATAACTAAAGTCTTTAATGATTATGCTAGAACAAATAATTTAATTAAAAATAAAGATGCTAATTTTGAGGGGAGCGACGTAAGAGAAGGCTTAACAGCAGTAATCAACTTAAAAATACCAGAAAAATATTTGCAATTTGAAGGACAAACTAAAGGTAAATTAGGTACACCAGAAGCAAGAAGTGTAGTAGAAAATATAGTATATGACAATTTAAAATTTTTTTTAGAAGAAAATAGAGATACAGCGGTTGGAATAATTGATAAAGCTATTAAAAGTAAAACTGCGAGAGAAGCAGCAAGACGAGCTAGGGAAGAAGCTAGAAATGGTAAATCAAAAAAGAGTGAGTTGAGAAGTTTAAGTGCTAAATTGACTCCACCACAAGCAAGAAATCCTAAGATTAATGAATTATTTATAGTAGAAGGTAATTCAGCTGGAGGTACAGCTAAAAAAAGTCGAGATAGAAAATTTCAAGCAATATTACCTTTGCGTGGAAAAATAATTAATACAGAAAAGGCAAGTATGGCTGACATATTTAAAAATGAAGAAATAAATACAATAATTCATTGTATAGGAGCTGGAGTTGGAAATGATTTCGATATAAAAGATATAAATTATGATAAAGTAATCATTACAACCGATGCCGATGATGATGGTGCTCATATTCAATGTTTACTATTAACTTTCTTTTATAGATTTATGAGACCTCTTGTTGAAACTGGACATTTGTATATTGCGATGCCTCCTTTATTTAAAGTTGACTATAATAAAACTGTTAATTATTTTTGGACTAATGAAGAATTAAAGGATTTCACTTCTGGAAAATCAAATTATAAAGTTCAACGATATAAAGGATTAGGTGAAATGAATCCTGGACCATTTTGGGAAACAACTATGTGTCCTGATACTAGAAATTTAATTCGCGTTTCAATCAATGATGCAGCTTTAGCTGAAAAAAGAGTTAGTACATTAATGGGAGATGTTGTAGAACCTAGAAAAGAATGGATTAATGAAAACGTTATTTTCTCAATGGAAGATGACTATGTAATAAATTAAAATATAAAAATAAAAAAGGGTTTAGTGATGAAAAAATTTAAAATTGTGTTATTAATAATGTTTTTATTTATGCCAGTTATAGTATTAGCAGAAGGAATTGAAAATTATTATATTAATGCTACTGTATTAAATAATGGAGATATAGAAGTAGAAGAATATTTTAATTTAACTGGATATTATAATGGCATGGATAGAATTATAAATTATAAAAATATTAATGCAGTGGAATTTAATCCATATAGTGATTCATTTGGGGGAAGTAAGATTCATAATGGTGATAATATTACTTTAGAAGAAATAAGGGGAGTAGAAATAAATAGTAATTTTGATTTTAATAATGTAAGTGGTCAAATATTTAATGAAACTTATAGTGGTGAAAGTGGAGATTATGGAGTATATAAAATAACTAGATCGACTGTAGGTGACACTTATAGAATATTTTTGCCTAGTAGTAGAAATGAAGCTTTTTATATAAAATATAAATTACATAATATGGCAGTTTTACATAATGATATTGGAGAATTAGGGTGGACTGTATTTGGAACAGAATTAAATGAAAGTATAAGTAATTTAAAAATTATTGTAAATATACCTAATAATAATAATTTGATAAAAGTATGGGCTCATGGACCATTAAATGGAGAAAGTAAAATAATATCAAATGATAAAGTTGAAGCAACTATTAGTAATTTAAAATCTAATACTGCTATAGACATAAGAGTTGCATTTGATAAAGAAGTAGTATCTAATTCTACTAAAGTAACTAATGTTGATGCCTTAGATAAAATTATTAATTATGAAAATATTCTTGCTTATGAAACTAATAAACAAAGAGAAGCAATTAAAAAAGCTAAAATAAGAGAAATAGACAATTTGTTTGAAAATTTAGAAACTGAGCCTAGCAGATATAAATATGACTCTTTAAATAATATAATTAATGATTTAGATTATATGGATTTGAAAAGCAAATATTCAGAAAAGTTAATTACATATCAAGATAGAGTAGATGAATATGAATATAATTCTTTCAAAGAACGTATTAATGATATTAGTTATAATTCTTATGAATTAGCTAAGTATTATCCTGAAAAAGTGTTTGATGATGCACTAAGAGAAAAAATGAACGAAGAATTAAAAATTTTAAAAAAGAATGTATTAAAAAAAGAATTAAAATTAGAATATACTTTTATATCAATTTCGATATTCTTTTTAGTTATTTCATATTTAAATTTAAATAAATCAGCTTATTTTAGTAGAATTATAAAAAATGTAGATCCTAGATATATAAGAGATGTACCAACTAATTTATCACCTTTTTCTGCAGGATTATTAATTAATAAAAAAATTGGTAAATATGCAATTTCTGCTACATTATTAGATTTAATAAGAAGAAACATTGTGACTTTAGATAAAACTTATAAAGGAGAAACATTATTACATTTAGATTGTGATATAGATACTTTATCAGATAGTGATAGAAATTTTATTAAAATGATATTTCAAAATAGTAAGACTTTAAAGTTAAAAAAAATGAAAGAGATAAGCAATAAAAGTTTTAAATGTTGGAAAGATAATGAATTAAATATATTAAAAGATAATAAATTAATTGACTATGATGAAAATAAAAAAGATAAAGTAAATGGGGGTTATTTAATAGCGGGAATATGGTTACTTTTAACGGTTTTATTTGCTCCTATAGGATTAGTATTGTTATCTATTTATGGCTTTAAAAGATATAGAGAAAATGTCCCAATATTTTATTTGATACTTCTTAATTTATTTTTAGGTTTTATAGATATTTTTGTTAATCATTTAACACACATTTCTATTATATTTATTATAATTTCCACTATATTAATAAAATTAAATTTAAAAAATACACCATCTAAAATTAAAATGAAATTAACTGATGAAGGTAAATTAGAACGTAAAAAATTATATGCTTTTAGAAATTTTTTAAATGATTTTTCTAGATTGGAAGAAAAAGAAATAAAAGAAGTAAAATTATGGGAACAATATTTAGTATATGCAACTGCTTTTGGTATAGGTAAGAAAGTTTTAAAATCTATGAAAATAAAATTAGAAAATCAACCTGATTTTAAAGAAAATATATTATTCGATAGATATAATATAAATGTTATTTATAATTCTGCCTCTAATGTATCTAATCGAACAACTACTTTGTCGGCACCAAATATAGTCTTCCCAAGTGGTGGCTCTGGAGGTGGGTCATCTTCCTCTGGTTCATTTTCCTCTGGTAGTGGTGGCGGAGGAGGCTTTTCAGGTGGTGGAGGCTCTTTTGGTGGCGGAGGCGGTGGAGGCCGTTTCTAAAAAACTTAAAAAAAATATTGATTTTAAGAATCTGTTTAAATTTTTAGACAGATTTTTTAAATGGGTTAATAAATTATATAAATTATTTATATCTTTTTAATTTTATGTTTTCAAATTTTAAAAATCGATCTTTTGACTTTATTTTTTATATATTATATATCTTATTCGAAGGGAGGTTAATATGCATAATTTAGTCTATTTAATAGGAAGGCTTGTAAGTGATCCAGAATTAAAAACTACAGAGAATAATAAAGAATATACAACTATAACTTTAGCTGTTCAGAGAAATTTTAAAAATCAAGATGGCATATATGAAACAGATTTTATCAAATGTAGTTTATGGAATGGAATAGCATCTAATACACACGAATATTGTAAAAAGGGAGACTTAGTAGGAATTAAAGGAAGAATACAAGTGAGAAGCTATGAAGAAAATAAAGAAACTAAATATATAACTGAAATTATAGTTGATAAAATAAGCTTTTTAGCTAGTAAAAAAATAGAAGAATAAAAAATATGACGCAATTGTCATATTTTTATAACCAATCAAAAAATGGATCTATTTTTTTTAGTTTTTTCATCTCGTCGGTATCTTTATACTCTTCTTTAAAGTCATCATGTATACTAGTATACAAATAATTAAAAAAGTTATCATACATTTCATCTTTTAATACATTATCTACTGGTAAATCGATGTGTTTATTATCTATACATTCATCTATAAAATCTAATATGTCTTCATCTATGTTATTTTCATATTCTAACAAATCTTCTTCGTCTTCAGTTTCTTCATAATATGGTATGCTTTGATCATCTCTAGCAAAAGTAAGGATAATGAAATTATCTTCTAATATTATTAGCTTTACTATTTTTTTTAAAATAGTGATACTTTTTTTATCGACTAAGCCGTCACTTATAGAAATAATATAATCGTCATGCTTAGTACTGTATAATAATTCTTCTATAGCATTATTAAAATTTTCTTCGTCAAATGTTTCGAAAAACATAATTAATATTTTTCTAACTTTATTAATAATTGTGTCAACTTCTTTAAATGCTAATGTATTAAATATTGTTTTATATTTGTCTTTTAAAGTATTTATTAATTGAACATAATTTTCATTAGCTTGTTTTTTAAATATATTTTTTATTCCTAGTTGTGTTATTTTTGCTTTAACAAGAATATTATTAGATATAAAATTTTTAAAATTGTTTTTATTAGTTTTAAATGCTAATAAAAATTTAATATCTTTATTAGCTACTGCCCATTCTAATGCATTTTGATATAAAATATCTGCAAATTCATCAAATAAATCATTGCTGAATTTTAATGCAACTCTAAAATTAATTGGTATATTTTCCATATCTTTTTCGATTATTAAATCAAAATCTTGCGCTCTTTTTTCATATAATTCGTTTATGTAATCTTCACTTATATATTTTAGTATTATATCAATTATAGAATCCTCTTTCATAAAACCTCACAAATTTAATTTAATATTATAATAGTAAATAGTAATTAATTCAATATAAAATTTATATATTTAAGTAGGTGAATTATGAAATATTTTAAATATATTGGAATTTTGTCTTTATTAATTTTTTCATTTTATTTAACTGATTTAGCTACAGAATTAGCGATAAATTCTAATCCTTTAATGCAGTCTATAAAAAGTGAAAGTGATTCTTATTTGGTTATGAGTGTAAATGCTACAATTGAAAATAATACTATAATTCCTGGTATAAAAGGGAAAAAAGTAAATGAAATGGAATCATTTATTAATATGAAGGATTTTGGAGCCTTTAATGAAAATCATATTATATACGATTATTTTAAACCTGAAATTAGTATAGAAGATAATAAAGATAAAGTTATAATATCTGGGAATACTACAATTAGACAAATAAGTTTATTAGTGGATAATAATAAAGAAATCATAAATTATTTAAAAAAAAATAATATTAAATATTCTAAACTATTAAGTATTGATGAAGAAATTGATTTTGATGAAAATATTAATATAGAATCTTCTAAAAAAAAATTTAATGATTTAGATACTTTATTAAATAAAAAAAATTTAAATAAAAAAATTTGTATTTTAGATTATTCTAATATAGAAAATTGTATGAAAAAACAGTACTATATTGTTAAGCCAAATATAATTGTAAAAAACGATAATATTGTAAATAGTTTAAATTCTATTGATAAAGGGAGTATTATATTGATAGATGATAATTTAAATATTAATAATTTAAATTTAATATTAAAAAAAATAAGTAATTTAGATTTAAAAATTGTATATTTAAGTGAAATTATTAAAGAATAATAATAGACTTTTTTTAGATTTATGATATACTTATTGAGTAAGGTAGTTGATTGAATTGAAGAAAAGAATTATAAGCGCAATTATAATGCTTTTAATAGTTATTCCGTTAATAATTATTGGAGGAGTTCCTTTTGCTATAGGAGCTGGTATGGTAGGCTGTATAGCTTATAAAGAATTGACAGATTTAAGTCATGATAAAAAAAATAATTTTCCTAATATAATTAAAATAATAGGATTAATTTGTTTAATATTAATTATGTACACTAACTATGAAAAGTATGGATTGTTATTTGGTTTATCATATAAAGTTTTGGCTGGTACAATATTGGCTTTAACAAT
>CANQSL010000015.1 GCA_947626515.1 uncultured Bacilli bacterium | reverse complement strand
GTTTTCTCGGCATAAAGTCGTATTATTTACTTATTATTTGATTATTCAAAAGTTGCACTTGACTTTTTAATTAATAATTATTTGTTTTTTTGGTTTTTTTATATTTCAGCAGTTGCCCCAGTTGCTCCTATTGCTCCTGCTGGGCCTTGAGGTCCTGTTGGGCCAGGTATTCCTTGAATTCCTTGAGGTCCCGTTGGTCCTGTTGGACCAGTGGCACCTATTGCGCCTGTACTACCAGGAATACCTTGAGGGCCGACTGGACCAGTTGCTACAAAGTAATTATCCAAATTTTTTATTATCTTTAAAAATTCCAATTTATAATAATATCTCTTGTTTTTTCATTATTTATAGTATCTATTTTTATCGAATCAATAAAATTATTTACAAGTTCTCTATTTAATACTAAAATTTTTTTATATTTGTCAAAAAAAATATCTTTTATATTATCTTCTTTATAATTATTAGCTTCTATATTTATTAAATTTAGTTTTTCTCTATATTTTCTCAAGTCATCATTATACTTCTCTTTTAATATTTTAAAATCATTTATATCTATAATTCCATTTGCTTGATCTTCATAAATTTTTACTAAATAATTATTTTTTTCTAATATTTTCTTTTCTACTTTATTTTTTTCTATATCAAAAATATTCATTTTAATTTTATATTTATTACATTCACTATATAAATCTTTTAATATTGCATAATTATAATATTTCTTTAGCAATTTATTAAATTCTTTTAAAATTATATTTTCTAAATCTTTAATTCTAATTGAATAAACATTATCACAATTTTTCCATTTATTTTTTTTATCTTTGCAAATTAAATATTCTATTTTTTCGTGTTTTTTATTATAGCTAATATTTTTATGGAAAATATTATTACATTTATTACAGTAAATTTTTCCAAAAAATATATGTTTTATACCACTATTTTGAATTCTTGTTCTAATTTTTAAAATTTTTTGTATTTTATTCCATTCTTCATCATCAAATATTTTTTCTAGAGCATTTTCATAACTTATCCAATTAGATTTATCTACTTTAATAGAATGATGATTTTTGTAACTAATTCTCTTCGTTTTGCCCTGTGATAAAGTGCCATTATATATTTCGTTTTTCATCATATTATAAATAGTTTTTCCACTCCATTTATATTTTTTTCTTATAAAATATTCAAAATTTATATTTGTTTCTGTATTTATATTATTTTTTATCTTTATATTTTCTTCATTAAATATAGTTAATTCAATTTCAAAAAAAGTATCCGTTAACCTATCTAATTCATCTACCAAACTAATAATTTTAGAGGTAATAATTATATCATTTACTTCTACTTTATTATCATTAGAAAATAAAGTTATATTATCTGCACTATTTTTTATTTTAATTTTATAATTTTTAGATAAATTTATTATATGTTCTGTTTTTAAATTTTGTAATTTAATATTTGTATTATTATAAAGTTTAAATTTTATTATAAAAGTTCCATTATTTAAGTCTTTATATTTATTTAAAATAGGTAATTTTAATTTACTTCCATTTAATAATTTATATTCATATGGAGAAGGAATATCTTTTTCATTTAATATATTGGCTATTTTATCTTGACCGTATCCTTTTATAATTAAAGTTCCTATATACTTTAAAACATTACTTGCAATAGGATCTATTATTAAATGATTTTTATTTTTAGGATCTTTTAATAATCCATAACACGCGAAAGAAGCTGTACTTTCACCAGCTTTCCATTTTGTTTTTAAAGTAGCTTTTATATTATTAGATAAATCTTCTAAAAACCATTCATTAACCAAAGCATTTATTTGCCTAGACTTTTTGTTTCCTTCATTTATTGTATCTATATTATCCACTAGACTAATAAATCTAACATTCCATTCTAAAAATTTATTATGTATATATTTTTCGATTACTTCTATATCTCTTGAAAATCTCGATTGACTCTTACATAAGACTATATCAATTTCTCCTTTTTGACAAGAAACAATCATATTTTCAAATTCTGGCCTATAAGTGCCTGCACCCGAAAAATCTTCATCACAATATATACCAACTATTTTCCAGTTAGAATGTTTTGATACTTCATCTCTTAACATTAATTCTTGATTTTTTATACTTTCACTAATATTTGAAACTTTATCAATATCTTCTTTTGACAACCTTAAATATAATGCAACTTTTATATAATTATTCTTCATATTTTTCGTTTTCTTCTAATTTTAGTATTAAATCTAAAAGTTTTTTATTAAAAATCAACTTTTGTTCTTCTAATGAATTTTCTTTAAATTTATTAATTATATTATATTTTATATTTTTCAACTAACTGACTCCTATTCTATTATTTATGATATAATATATTCATTTATTGGAGGTATTATGTTAGTTAAATCAAATGCAATCGATAGATTATTAAAATTAAATCCAGAATTAGCTAAAAGAAGATATGGGCTTCCAGATATTGGCAAAAGACTCGACGGAGAAAAATTTAATCCTACTGTACAGCATATAGCAGATGCAATAGATTTTTATGGTTATGAAGTTCGTGATGAGAACATTGCAAATATTCCTGATATTGACTTAGGAGGTGGAAATCCAATTAATTTCAAACCATTTCCACTAGCTATAGAAGAAATGAAAAAAAGTTTAGAAAATCCTAATATATATAAATACCCTTATACTGAAGGTGACGATAATATTAGAAAAGTATTATTAGATTATGTTGAAAAGTTAGGTTTTATAAACACTGCACCTTATAATTATGACGACGTAGATAAATCGGGACTTTCTGTACATAACATTACGTTTTTGCCAAGCACATCTATAATATTTAATATTATTATAAATATTATTTCTGAACCTGGCGATGTTGTATTAATTACAGGCCCAAATTATGGTCTATTTACTATTCGTGCTGAAAGAGCTGGAGCTGAAGTAGAAATTTTAAATTTAGAAAAAGAAGATAATTTTTTAGTTAATCCTAAAAAGTTAGCAAAAAAAATTGATGAAATAAATGATAGCTTACAAAAAGTATATAATAGAAGAAAAGGTTATGTACCTAGAGTTGTTGCTTTTTTAAATGCTAATCCTAACAATCCTACTGGAAAAGTAATGAGTGAAAAATACACAAAACTTTTAAAAGAAATAAGTGAAGTATGCTTAGTTAGAGGAGTATTTGTAATTGATGACTTAGTTTATAGAGATATATCTTTTGACAAAAATAATCTTGCCAAACCTATTGCAACTATTCCAGGTATGTTTAGAAACACTATTTCTTTATTTGGACTTTCAAAAAGTTATGGATTAGCAAGTTTAAGAGCAGGTTTTGTTGTAGCAGATGAAATTATTATAAGAGAAGTAATTAATAGAATTTTTCAGGAAATGGATTCTTCTCCAGACATCGTAGGGCGTGCTTTGGCAGGAGCTTATAATACTTCTTTAGAAAGAGAAAAAATATATAGTGAATATTTTAAAGAATTAAGAAACATATATGTATACAAATATAACCTATTAAAAGCTTTAACATTAGGAATAGATAGCATTAAAGAAATTGATTTAAAAAATAAAATAATTAAAAAAATCAAAGAAGTTATTCCAAATGATTATAAAGACATGTTAAAAGGTCTTCCTTACGTAACAATGCCTTTGGAACCTGAAGCTGGATTCTTTGCTATATTGGACTTTACTAAAATAAAAGGTATGAAATATGAAGGAGTGACTATTAATACAGAAAGAGATTTATTAAAATTATTTTATAATACTTCTAGAATTAGATTTTTAGTTGGTCAGTCTATATCTTGGCCTTATAAAAACGAGTTAGTAGGCCGAGTTACATTTGCTTTAGATGATGATAAAATGATTAATACATTCAAAATGATGAAGCATACACTATCACAGTTAGAAAAAAGAGATAATTATATAATAAGAAAAAATGAACTTAAAGATCAAGAACAAATGGCTCATATTAAAGTTGATGGTTGGCGTAATGCTTATGATAGAATAATAGAATCAAAATATTTAAATTCATTAAATTATGAAGAACAAACAAGAAGATATATTAGTAGTTTTGAAGAATATAAAGACTTAGTTTTAGTTGCAGTAAAAGATGAAGAAGTTTTAGGATATTCTTGTTATAACTATAGTGACGATAATGAATTTGACTCAGAATTAGTTAGCTTATATATTAAACCGAATAATATTAGAAATGGTATAGGAACAAATTTAGTTAAAGAAACTGCAAAAGAATTATTATTGCATAATAAAAAAAATATGATTGTTTGGTGTTTATCAGAAAATGAAGCTGCAATCAAATTTTATAAAAAACTTGGAGGGAAAAACATTATTACTAAAAATGCTAAAATAGGAGATAAATATTATAAAGAAGTAGGATTTTATTTTGACTTAATAAAATTAGCAAATTAATCAAATGAATATTTGCTTTTTTTATTTTGGATTACAGAATAGTAGCAGTTGGTCCCGTAGGACCTTGTATTCCTTCTATTCCTTGCAAACCCTGTACTCCTTGTGGACCTGTTGGTCCCATTATACCTTGAGGGCCTTGTAATCCTTGTACACCTTGAGGTCCTGTTGGGCCTTGATATCCTCTAGGTCCTTGTGGACCTGTTGGTCCTACCATTGATGGGCCTGTTGGAAGAGTTTGACAAGTATATGGACTACGATTATTATAACTTATTCCATTATTCATAATTTTCCTCCTACATTATACTATGCACAATTATAAAAAAAAACTAGGTATTATTTAATACCTAAGTACATCTTTATTATTTTTATCATTATATAAATCCACAAACATTCCTTTTTTTAGGTTCATTATTAACATAATTAGTCCTATTATAAACATTATAGCTGATACTATCATAGCTACTTTAAATCCCATTAATTCTAAAGCATCTGTTCTATTTCTTTCTATAAAGAATCTTATTGTTCCATAAATAACCATATATAATGCTGTAGGAGTCCCTACCTTAATATGTTTGCTTCTTCTTACTATGCATATTATAATGAAACCAATTAAACATGCTATGGATTCGTATAAAAAAGTAGGTTCATAATATACTCCATTTATTTGCATTCCATTAATTATAAAATTTGGAATATGCAATGCTTTTAAATGAGCTAATGTCGTAGCAAAACCATGTGCTTCTTGATTAAAAAAATTCCCCCATCTTCCTATTGCCTGACCTAAAATTAATCCTACAACCATAAAATCTAAATATCTTATAGTCCTTAAATTATATTTTTTTGTATAAACAATAATTGTTAATAATCCTGCAATTACACCTCCATGAATTGCAAGACCACCATTCCATATTTTAATTATTTCTCCAATATTACTACTAAAATATTCCCAATCAAATAAAACATAATATAATCTTGCACCAATTATTCCAAAGATTATTGTCCAAAAAATCATATTGAACATGAAATCCCTTGAAATTTCAAATCTCTTTGCTTCCCTATTAACTATATAAAGAGCTACAATAAAAGCTATTAATAAAATAACGGAATACCATCTTAATTCAAATCCTTTAAATGAAAAAATTATGGGGTTCATATTTCACTCTCCTAACATATTAATTATATCATTATGTTATCGATATTTAAACATTTTTAAATATGTTTAATCTTTTTGATATCAAATTAAAATTTTTTTTAAGAATTCCCCTGTATAAGATCCTTTAGTATTTGATACTTTTTCTGGTGTACCAGTCGCGATGACTTTTCCTCCACCATCACCGCCATCAGGACCTAAATCAATTATATAATCTGCGACTTTTATAACGTCCAAATTATGCTCTATTATTAATACAGTATCACCGTTATCAACAATTCTTTGTAAAATTACTAATAATTTTTTAATATCATCTACATGCAATCCCGTTGTTGGTTCATCTAATATAAATATACTTTTTCCAGTAGGTTTTTTTTGCAATTCTTTTGCAAGTTTAACGCGTCCAGCTTCACCCCCGGATAAAGTTGGAGCACTTTGTCCTAATTTAATATAGGATAATCCAACATCTTTCATAACTTGTAATTTATCTCTAACTTTAGGAACATTTTCAAAAAACTCTAAAGCTTCGCTTACTCTCATGTCTAAAACATCAGCAATACTTTTTCCTTTAAATTTTACTTCTAAAGTTTCACTATTATACCTTTTGCCTTTACATAAATCACAAGGTACGTATACATCTGGCAAAAAATGCATCTCTATTTTTTTAACTCCATCACCATTACATGCTTCACATCTTCCACCTTTTACATTAAATGAAAATCTTCCTTTATCATAACCTCTAATTTTAGATTCTTTCATTTCAGCAAATACATCTCTAATATCATCAAATACGCCAACATAAGTAGCTGGATTACTTCTTGGAGTTCTACCTATTGGATCCTGTGTAATATCTACTACTTTGTCAATATTTTCTATACCTTTTATCTCTTTAACCTTACCAGGTATTTCTTTACTATTATATATTTCTTTTTTTAATGTTTTATATAATATTTCATTAACTAATGTACTTTTTCCACTTCCAGAAACTCCAGTAATAACAGTAAATGTATTTAAAGGAATATCTACATTTATATTTTTTAAATTATTTTCTTTTGCTCCTTTAATACTTAAAAATAAGCCATTTCCCTTTCTTCTTTTTTTAGGAATTTCTATTTTTTCTTTACGTGAAAGATACCTACCAGTTAAGCTATCTGAATTTTTAACTTCTTCTGGAGTACCTTTTGCCACAATATATCCACCATTTTCACCCGCTCCTGGGCCAACATCTATTAAATAATCAGCAGCAAGCATAGTATCTTCGTCATGTTCAACAACTATTAGAGTATTACCTAAATCTCTCATTTCTTTTAATGAATTGATAAGCCTTTCATTATCCTTTTGATGCAATCCAATACTAGGCTCATCTAATACATATAGTACTCCACTTAAACGACTTCCAATTTGTGTTGCAAGTCTAATTCTCTGTGACTCCCCACCAGACAAAGTGCCGGCGCTTCTATTAAGTGTTAAATATGATAATCCAACATTGTTCAAAAAATTTAATCTAGATTTTATTTCTTTAATAATTAATTCACTTATCTTTTTTTCTTCATTATTTAATTTTAACTTATCAAAAAAATCTATTAGTTCTAATATGCTCATACATGTCAATTCATAAATATTTTTTTTATTTATTAAAACATTTAAAACATCATTTTTTAATCTTGAACCGTGACATTTTGGACAAGTAGTTTCTACCATATAAGATTCTATCCATTCTCTTATCCATGTGCTATTAGTTTCTAGATATCTTCTTTCAAAATTAGTAATAAATCCCTCATAATAATCTTTAGTATATCTCTTATTACCATTTTTACTTGTATATTCAAAATTGATTAAATCTTTAGAACCATATAAGATAATATTTAAATCTTCTTTAGGCATGTCTTTAACAGGTATGTTTAAATCAATATTATAATATTTAGCTACAGTTAATATATTAGTCATATATATATTTTGATCTAATGTTAAAGGTTTTATAGCGCCATCTAATATACTTAAATTTTTATCGGGTATTAATAAATCGATGCTTATATGTTGTTTAGTACCTAATCCTTTACATTCTGGGCATGCTCCATATGGTGCATTAAATGAAAATAATCTAGGTTCTAATTCTGGTAATGAAAAATCACATTCTGGACAAGCATAATGTTCGCTCATAATTATTTCTTTATCACCAATTATATTTAGTACTACTTTCCCATTACTTAATTTTGTAGCTGTTTCTAATGAATCAAAAATTCTACTTCTATCTTCATCTCTTACAACTATTCTATCAACTACAACTAATATATTATCTTTTTTATTTTTTTCTAATTTAATTTCTTCACTTAAATCGTAGTTTTCTCCATTTATTTTGACTCTAGTAAATCCACTTTTTCTTAAATCATTTAATACATTGACATGACTTCCTTTTTCTCCATATACAACAGGTGATAAGATTTCTAATTTAGTTCCCTCATCTAATGAAAGCACTTTATTAGTCATTTCTTCAATACTTTGACTTTTAATAGGAGTTTTGTGTTTAGGACAATATGGAACACCGATTCTCGCATATAATAATCTAAAATAATCATAAATTTCGGTAACAGTTGCAACAGTACTCCTTGGATTTTTATTTGTTGTTTTTTGATCTATCGATATACTTGGACTTAATCCCTCTATAGAATCTACATCAGGCTTTTCTGTACCTCCTAAAAATTGTCTTGCATAGCTAGACAAACTTTCTACATATCTTCTTTGCCCTTCTGCATATATAGTATCAAAAGCTAAGCTACTTTTTCCACTCCCAGAAACACCGGTAACAACTACTAATTTATTTTTGGGTATCTCAATATTTATATTTTTTAAATTGTTTTCTCTTGCACCTTTTATGACTATTTTATCCATATAAAACACTCCATTCGCTTTATTATTTTACCACAAAATATAAAAAATAAAATCAAATTTAAAAATTTTGTGTTATTATATAGAACTAGGTGATTTTAATGCACAAATTTACAAAAAAAATGTTATTTAATGATATAAAATATTTGAAAACTTTAGAACAAACTAAAGATGTTAAAGAAGATATACATGTCTTATTAAATGACATATATAGTCCCTTAAGTTTTAATGAAGAAATGAAATATGAAAAAATTAAACATTACGAAGATTTATTAAATATAATTATAAAAAAGTATGATAATTATTCTTTAAAAGGCTTTAAATATGATAAATTTAAAATATCTAATAAAGATTTATTAGAATTTAGTTTTAAACTATTAAATAGTATTAATCATAAATGGTATAGAGAACTTAACCCTATTCTAAATACTATAACTTATCTTAAATTTGGCAGTTCTGCCGACTGTTACGGCACTACATATTATTCTAAAAATTTAAATAAATATTATATTGAAATAAATAAATTTAATGTTGTATCAGATTTATTTACTCCAATTCATGAATTTATGCATGTTTATTGGTGCAATAAAAATATAAATACTTTTCATTCATTAGAAGATGAATTTTTAAGTTTATTAATAGAAATGATTTCATGCTACGAATTAAATAAAAATTTATTTTTTGAAAAAGAAATAGTAAAATCACAATTGGATACTTTAGATATGATATATGGATATATTAATAGTTTAAAAATTAAATTTGAGTTAATAAATCATGGTTTAACTAAAGAAAATGATATTTATAACTATTTACATAAAAACTATTTTATAAATAAAGAAAGTATGTACGATTTATTTTCCTCTTCTTTAGATGATATAGTAGAAGTTATAATATCTTATTTTATTGCAATTGAGTTATTCTTTATTTATTTAGATGATAAAGATTATTGTTTTCATATATGTGATTCTCTAATATCAAGTAACGAAAATTTTAGAGAAAATTTAGATAAGTATAATATTAATTTAACAAAAAATAGTGATAATTATATTAAGTATTTAAAAAAGACTATAGATAATCAATAATATAGTCTTTACTTAATTTCTTACTATAATTTTTATAAGTATCTAATATAGATATTACTTTATTATTTAAATTAGGATAATACGAATTATTTATATTTTGTAACGCGCGGTTATCATTTTGTCCATTATAGTCACATAAAAACTTAAAAGTAACTAAATTAAACAAGTAAGCATCTATTCCTTCATCAATTCCCATTATATTTATATAATTCAAATTTAATTCATTTATGATATTTTCATTATAACCAAATTTAGTATTTATATCAAATGATGAATCAAAATCTATTATAGATATTTTATCTGTTTCTACATTATATAAAATATTTTCCGGATGCAAGTCTCCATGAATTAAATTATATTCTTTATGAATTATTTCTATTAAGTTTCTTACTCTTTTTAATATATTTATCATTTTATTTTTATCTATTTCTTCGGTATCTAATTTACTATATTCATATAAATAATCTAATATAGTACCTTTAAATATAGTACCTTTAAATAACTCATCATTAGGATTTTTATAAACTAATTTATATGGAAAATTTAATGATTCATTAGTTCTAAAAAACTCTGTTAATTTAGGCATTTTATCTTTTATTAATTTAACGTGTTCTAAAGAATTATATTCTTTATATACAAATAATAAACCATCAAAATCACACATAAACACATCGCTAAAAGATCCATATCCTAAATTAGAATATTTTTCTACTCTTCCTAAATATGTTCTATAATCCTCCATTTATATCCCCCTTAAAATCATCTAATATATTAAATATTTCCTTTACATTTTTTGCCGAACAAATTTTGTTTTTTATAATAGCACATCCGTTTATTCCTTTCAAATACCAAAGTGCATGACTTCTTATTTCTAACATTGCAACGCGTTCATTAGTATTTTTAATTAATAATTCAAAGTGCTTTTTTAGCATATTTATTTTATCTTCTATTGTTATATTATTTTCATAATGTCCTGTATTTAGATACTCAATTGTATTTTTTATTAACCAAGGATTTCCTAATACTCCTCGTCCAATCATTACTGCATCACAATTTGTGATATCCAACATTTCTTTAGCAAGTTCTGGTGTTGTTACATCACCATTGCCTATTACTGGAATACTTACACATTCTTTAACCTGTTTAATAATATTCCAGTCAGATTTTCCACTATAACCTTGAGATCGAGTTCTTGCATGTACTGTTATAGCACTTGCTCCACTTTCTTCTATTATTTTTGCTATTTCTATAGCATTTATAGATGACTCATCCCATCCACTTCTTATTTTAACAGTTACAGGTACGTTAACGTTGCTTACTACCTCTCCAACAATTTCTTTAATAAGATTAGGATTTTTTAGTAATGCACTACCCGCATTATTTTTTATTGCAACTTTTGGTACAGGACAACCCATATTAATATCTATTAGTTTTATATTGAATTTGTCTACTAGTATTTTTGCAGATTCAGCCATAGTTTTTGGATTGTTTCCAAATATCTGTACTCCTACAGGAATATTAATTTTATCTAAACCATTTAGTAAATCAAATGTTTTTTTATTATCTCTTACTATTGCTTCAGAACTTAATAACTCTGTATACGCTAAAGGACATCCCATTTCTTCTACTATTTTTATAAATGTAGGATTTGAAATACTTGCCATAGGCGCCAATATAACATTATTTTTTAACTCTAAATTTCCAATTTTCAACATACTACCACCAAAAGTAAAGATAGTTTAACACATTATTTTTTATTTTTCAAATTATAAAAAAAGATTGCATAAACAATCTATATACTTTATAAAAATTTTTTTAATAATTCTACACTCTCTTGTTGAAATTTTATAAAATTTTCTGTTTCTTTTATTAAATTCTTTTCTACGTATTTTTCATAATTTTTCATTTTTTTAGAAGCGTTTAATATTCCCATAGTCAGTCCTTGAATAAGCATGTCTGCAATTCTTGAATCGCTATTATCTTTTTTTATTTCCATACATATTCCCATATATGCTCCCATTTTGCTAATTAGTGGTAAAGGTTCTATTTTAAAGTTATAATTTTTTATAAGTTCTTTTATTTCTTTTAAGTATTCTTCATAACCTTTTATTAATTCTTCTACTGTCTTTTTGATTTTATTTTCTTTCTTATTAATTTTTTTAATTAGTAAAGTTAAATTATCTAATGCCATACTTACGTCATGATATAAGTATGTTAAAAGTTCTTTATTTTCATCCATAATTATTCCTCCAATATTATTATTCTTATATAAAGTATTTTTATACTTTATAGTTTTACAAATTACGTATATAATAATTTCATTAGGTGATTTTATGAATAGAGTTATACATAATATTAATCCTGTATTTGATAAGAATTCTAAAATTTTAATTTTAGGTTCTTTTCCTTCTTTAAAATCTAGAGAAGCTGGTTTTTATTATAGTCATAAACAGAATAGATTTTGGAAAGTTATGGAAAAGATTTTTAATGAAAATATAGAAAATAATATCGATTGTAAAAAAATATTTTTATTAAAGCATAATATAGCTTTATGGGATGTTATAAAATCTTGTGATATTGAAGGTTCAAGTGATAGTAGTATTAAAAATATTTGCGTAAATGATATTAACTCAATACTAAAGTCATCTTCTATTAAATATGTTTTTACAACAGGGAAAAAGGCTTATGATCTATATAAAAAATATTGCTTTAATAATACAAAAATAGATGCAATATACTTACCTTCAACTTCTTCTAGCAATATTGCTAATTATAACTTAGAAGATTTAATATCAAACTATAAAATAATTTTGAAATATTTATAACTATTTGTTATAATAGCTTACCAAGTGAGGGAATAAGTATGAACATAAATTTGGAGTTATATAAAATATTTTATACAGTTGTAAAAAATGGAAATATTACTAAGGCTAGTAAAGAATTATTGATAAGTCAGCCTGCTATAAGCAAATCTATAAAAAAACTAGAGAGTTCTTTAGGAGGCCAACTTTTTATTAGAAGTAAAAATGGAGTAGTGCTGACTGAAGAAGGAAAAGCATTTTACAATTATATAAAAAATGCAATGGAATATATAAATAATGCCGAACATAAATTTAGTGACTTAATGAAATTAGAAGATGGCACTATTAAAATTGGTGCTAATACTTCAATAACAAAAGAAATTTTAATAAAATATTTAGAAATATTTCATAACTTATATCCTAAAGTTGCTATTGAAATTATTCCAGGAACTAGTGAAGAATTAATAAGTAAATTAAAAAATGGACTTATTGATTTAGCAGTTATAGTAACACCAATCGATATACCCAAAGATATTGAGGTAAAAAAAATAAAAGATTTGCATGATATTTTTGTATGTGGAAAAAAATATTTTGATTTAACTAAAGAAAATTTATGTCTAAAAGATTTAAAAAAATATCCTTTAGTACTACAAAGTAAAGAAAGTTCGACAAGACAGAGACTTGATAAATTCTTTCAAGACAACGATGTCGAATTAACTCCATATATAAATTTAGGTAATTATACTTTGACAAAAGAATTTATTAGATATGGATTTGGAATTGGAGTTATAACAAAAGAATTTGCTTTAGAGGATATTGAAAATAAATCTTTATTTGAATTAAACATTAAAGAAAATCTTCCTGTAAAGAGTATTGCTATTATATATTCAAATAAGAATTTACCTAATTTTAGTACTAGAAAATTAATAGAAACAATATTAGAAAATAAAAATAACATTTAATTTAATTGTTATTTTTTTTTATAGTTTCTATATTTTTTAAAACTTCTTTTATATTTTTTTCATTTCCTATTGAAGTAGGAAAATAATATTTTTCATTTTCTAATATATCTGGAAGACATTTCATATTAGTTATTTTATTTTTACTATCGTGAGCATAAACATAGCCTTTTCCATAATTTAATTCTTTATCTAAATTAGTTACTGCATTTCTTAAATGTAGTGGAACTTTTTCATGTGCTGTTTTTATTGCATCTATCTTAGCTTTTTCATATGCCATATAAAGAGAATTAGACTTAGGGCTAACACTTAAATAAATTACAGCTTGAGTTAAATTGACATTACACTCTGGCATTCCAAGAAAATGAGCTGCATTATAAGCACTCGTAGCCTGTACTAAAGCGTTTGGGTTTGCAAGTCCAATATCTTCCGATGCAAATCTTATTAATCTTCTTGCTACGTATAAAGGGTCCTCACCTGATTCCAACATTCTTGCTAAATAATATACTGCAGCATCTGGATCACTATTTCTCATAGATTTGTGAAGTGCCGAAATCAAATTATAATGTTCTTCACCATTTTTATCATATAAAAATGTTTTGGACTGTAAAGATTTTTCTATTTTTGACTTTGTTATAGTTTTTATGCCCTTAATTTCTTTTGTTATATTTATAACGTTTTCTAATGTATTAAGAGCAGTCCTTGCATCGCCATTTGATATATAAGATATTAATTCTATACAAGAATCATCAATAACAACATTGCTAAACAGTTTTAGTGCATTTTTTATTATACTTTTTATATCATCATTACTTAAACTTTTTAAAACGTAAACTTTTGTTCTTGAAAGTAAGGCACTATTTACTTCAAAAGAAGGATTTTCAGTAGTTGCACCTATTAAAATGATATTGCCATTTTCTACATAAGGCAAAAATGCATCTTGTTGGGCTTTGTTAAATCTATGAATTTCATCTACAAAAACTATTGTTTTTTTATTATTACTTTTATTAAATTTTGATATCTCGATCAATTCTTTTATCTCTTTGATACCACTAGTTACAGCACTTAGCTCATGAAAAGAAGAATTAGTATTATTCGCTATAATATGAGCTAAAGTTGTTTTTCCTACTCCTGGAGGTCCCCAAAATATCATAGATGATAAATTATCATTTGAAATCATTTCTCTTATCGGAGACGAAGGTCCAACTATATCACTCTGTCCAAAAAAATCATCTAATGTTTTAGGTCTCATTCTTTCAGCAAGGGGTTTATATTCAGCGTCGTTATCGTCAAATAAAGTATTCATAAATTCCTCCTATATAAATATATAATATTACTTATAAAATAAAAAAGCTAGAAAATCTAGCTTAATATGTATAAATTTCTGTAGTAGGACTAGTAGATGCAAAATAATCGCTTAAATATGGAATTTTTTGTAATTTTTCAAGAATGCTTTGTTGTTCTGCTTCTGTAATATCTTCCATAGCTTTAGCATTTGAAATATCTACATTTGGTATAGTATTGTCACTAGTCATTTCATAATTTAAATTAGCTTCAGCTGCGACAGATGAGCCATATAAATCTAAGCTAAAATTGAAATTTATTGTACCTTTATAGCCATTACTTATAGTATCTTCTTTATAAACTAATTTAACTACAACTCCACTATAATTAACATTTAATTCAATTGTATTATTACTTATAGTCCCTGTAATTAATTCTAAACCGTCTACTTTAACAGATACTTTTATCTCTTTACTTCCTTCAAAAGTTAAAACAATTCCATCTGATATAGTCATTTCCTGTTTTAACAAATCACTACCTTTAAAATAAACATTATATGTAAATACTGGATCAGTAGGTATATCAGTAGCGTTATCTATTTCATCTATTGTATTTTGAATTTCAGTTTTTATATTTTCTAATGTTACTCCATCCATAACAAAATTATTAAGAATTTCATCTTCATTTTTTAAATTTGTCAAAACTATTTTAGCCAAATCATTAAAATCTTTTGTCGTCATATTTAAAGATATTTTAGTTGCTTTTTCTTGAGCGTTATTATAAGTTATTTCTTCTTCTGATTTTATAAATTTGTCTTCTGTAAAATATTGATTCATTGATTTATCTATAACATTATATATCTTGTTATATAATTCGCTATCTATCTCTTTGTCTTCCATGAATTCATAATCAGTATAATAAAATTTATCAAATATATCTTTTAATTTAATATAAAGTTTATTATCTTTAGCTAAACCTTCAAAGTCAATAATTTGAGTACCTTCATGTTTTAAAAGTATATCATAATAAACTTGTTTACTAGGACTATTTACTACAAAATTACCATCAAGGTCAACGTTAATTATTTCTTTTTCACTTTCTGATGCTTTAATATTTCCATTGATTTTATAAGTCATTCCATTACTAAATATATCTTTTATAAATTTGGAATCATTCTCTATATTTGCTGCTGCAGTAAGTTTGTTTAGTGCTGTAACAAATTTCTTTTTTGGATTATTTGACTCTTGGTACAATTTATATCCATAAAATCCCATACCTCCTAAAGCAATTAATAAAATAAATATTGCGACTATCATAAATAGTGAAGAATTCTTGTTGCCTCCACCTGATATATTAGAAGATGGAGTTTGCATTGTCGACTGATTATTCTCATTTATATCTAATCCCTGATTAGCGTTATTATTATTCATACTTTCAAGTCCTTCACTTATTAAATTTGCGTTAGCAAGATTATTAGCATCACTTGTTTGGTTATTTACCTCTATATTATTTTCGTTCATACTTCCTATACTCCTCTATATTTTAAATTATAACATATGATATTTTATTTTAAAACCAAAAAAATTTTGTTTACAAAAAAATTACAGGTATTTCTGTAATTTTTAATAAATATTTATTCCATATAATTTTAATTTTTTGATATACTCATTAGATTTTTCAACTACATTCTCTTCTGTTTCAAGTATTTTGTTCATATTTTCTCTTGCCTCAGTTATGGCTTTTTGTTTATATGGTTCTTTTAAATTTTCTATTCCCCTTATCATATCATCTGTTATTTCTATTCTATTTTTAACTCTATTTATAAATATAAGAATATTATCATTAATTAACTTATAAATTTCAAATGAATCAGAAGATTTATTTTCGTTTATTACTTTCTCTATAATTATATTGATTTCTTCTAAAAACGAATTATTTATATTATTTAAAAATAGTTCCGTTCTATCAACATTCTCTAATGGTTGATTTGTATTTGTTTTGTTTTCTTCTTTATTACTTAACATAGATAATATTGCAGACAAACTAATGCTTCCTTCATTTTTTTCCAATGTTTTCTTTATAATACTTTCTATTTTGTTAAAATCAATCTTATCTAAATCTATTTTTATTCCTAATTTATTTAATTTATCTATAATTTCTAATAATTTAAATACATTTATATTTCCCATATACACTTTCCTTTAAAAAAATTAATAGCTTTTATTATAACTATTAATTTAATTATGTCAATAATTTAATTTATAAAATGTCCATATCTTGCTCTTTTTTCATAACATTCATTCAATAAATTTAGATCTTTAATTATATTAGTTGGTTTACATTGTTCATATAAATCTTTAGATGCTTCAATATCACCTTTATTTGTTTTAATATAAATAGCAAGAGGCTCAACTTTTCCTATTGCATATGAAAGTTGAATTTCACACCATGAGATTTCTTTATTTTCTTTTACTATTTTTTTAGCTAGTTCTCTTGCTTTATAAGCACCTGATCTATCTACTTTAGATGGATCTTTCCCAGAGAAAGCTCCTCCACCAACGTTTGCGAAAGACTGATATGAATCAACAACAATTTTTCTGCCTGTTAATCCAGCATCTCCGTCAAAACCACCTATTTCAAATCTACCTGTTGGATTTATTAAAAATTCTTCTATTTGAATTTTGTAATCTTCACAAATTCTTTTACAAATATCTTTTATTATAGCATCCGTTTCATTTCTATTTTTTTCAGTATTTTGATAACATATTGTAAATGTTTTAATTTTTATAAGTTTATTGTTGTCATAAACTCCTGTAATTTGAGCTTTGCCATCTGGCAAAAATCTATTATCTTTTTGTCTTAATTTATCATATTCCATGCTCAATTTCTGAAGGATTACCATAGCAGTAGGCAACATCTCTTTTGTATCATTACATGCATACCCAAACATCATTCCATTATCTCCAGCACCACCAACCGTTTCATTTGTTCCTAGTGCTATATCATGACTTTGCTTGCCTATATTATCGATAATTTCATAATTATTATTATATCCAACATCGTGCAAAATTCGTTTTACAATGCTTTCTATATTTAGTTTTGCAGTTGTAGTTACTTCTCCTGTTATAAAAATTTTCCCTTTGCCACCCACTACTTCTATTCCACATCTACTGTGTTTATCTTGTTTTAAACACTCGTCTAATAGTGCATCACTGATTTGATCACAAACCTTGTCAGGATGTCCTCTAAAAACAATTTCATTACTAAAATACTTCATTCAAAACCTCTATTCTAAAAAAATTACTCAAGATATCTTGAGTAATTTAAGCTATCTTATTGTTCTAGCTTTACCACCTAATTTAATAGGTTGGTGT
Source organism: uncultured Bacilli bacterium (assembly GCA_947626515.1). Classification (GTDB taxonomy): domain Bacteria; phylum Bacillota_I; class Bacilli_A; order RF39; family UBA660; genus UMGS1124. The sequence goes on along the minus strand of CANQSL010000015.1, from coordinate 12,435 downwards.
GATTTCTTTGGGCTAGTCCCTCCATCACTCTTCATAAGATTTAATTATATTTTACTATTCTTATTTTTTATTGTCAATTAATTTTAAAACTACTTTTATATCCTTATTCATTTCTTTTATTTTATCTTTGAATAGATTACCATCTTCTATATTGCCTACAATACTTCCATAATGAATTGGTATTACAATTTTTGGATTCAACTTTAGAGTATAATCTACTGCTTCATTAACATTCATTGTATATGTTCCACCTATAGGAATAAATGCAACATCGCATTTTAGTCCATAGTTTTCTTTTATGTTATCGGTATCTCCGGCTATATAATAACGTATGTTATTTAAAGTAATTATATAACCACACCAATTATCACTTTTTTTATGGAATTCTTTATTTATATTGTACATAGGTACAGTTTCTATCTTAATATTGTTTACTGTGATAGTTTCTTTAGGTGTCAAAAAATATACTTCATTAGAATATCCTAAATCTAAAAATTCTTGTTCCATAGTTTTAGGAACTAAAAATATACTTTTTTCATTATATACTTTTTCTATATCTTTAGGGGAAAAATGATCATAATGATTATGTGTAATAAAAATATATGTAGCATCAGAAACTTCTTTCTCTATTTTATATGGATCAAAATAAATAATATTATCTGATTCAAATCTAATACTACTTTGCGTATTTATACTAATTTCCATTTTTTAATCCTTTAATAATTCTTCTAAAATAATATATTCTAATTTATGTGGCAATACTTTATCACTTTTAATTAATTCAAAAAACTCTTTCTTAGAAAAATATTTAGCATCGCTTACTTCTTCTATTTGAAATTTTACTTTTTTTATATCAAAATCTTGCCTTAAAAGAAATATATCTACATATTCATTGCTATTTATGTTTTTATACTTTATATTCTCCTTTAATGTCATAAGATATTCTAACTTTTCTAAATCTACATCTATTCCTATTTCTTCTTTTCCCTCTCTTACTACTGCTTCTATGGATGTTTCTCCTGCTCCTACATGTCCTGCAAATGAACAGTCCCAAGTGTTAGGATAAAGTAATTTGTCTTTGCATCTATATTGAAGTAAAATTTCATTTTTCTTATTTATTAGCCAAACGTGTATAGACTTATGTAATAGTCCTAGTTTATGAGCATCCGCTTTATCTATTACTCCAAGCTTTTCTCCCCTTATATTATATTGATCAATCATTTCATGATTTTCCATTTATTACCTCCAAAATTGCATTACCTACATTTTAAATATATCATATTATTAATTTTATTGATAGAAAAAAGATAGAAATTTCTGTCTTTAATTTCTATCTTTAATAAGAGACAACTCCATTTTTAAATTCTCTTTATCTAATATTTCTTTTAGTTCTTCTTGAGTTATTTTTTTAATATGACCAAGTTTTGTAAAAGTCCAAGTATTAGTATCATAATAAATACTAATTTGATTACCTTGATATAAAATAATATCTCCTGGTATTGTAGTTATTTTTTTATCATTAGTAGGCAAATCAAATCCTAAGTTTCCTACTTTTTCAAAATTGCCATAATCTGAAGCTTCTACAATTATATTTGATTTCTTTAACTTTTCTATTAAAGCTTTACTAGAAGAATTATTTTCTAAACTTATTATTAATTCTTTATTATCAATAATTAATTTTATTTCTTTTTCTTCTATCATATTATCACTTCCTATATTTTTATAAAATATTAGTAAAAAAACGAAAGATAATCCCATAATTAATGCAATTATACACAACTTACTTTTCATATAACTTTACATTAATGGTGCAATTAATCTTAGCAATGCCTGCCATATAGACTTTATCAATTTGGGATTAGCTTCTTTTTTTGTTATTTCGTGACTTTTTTCAATTGTATCTAATAAATCTTTCTTTATATCTTTAATTGCATTTACTTTTTCTAAATAGCAGCCACACTCAAAGTGCAAATATAAGCTTCTATAATCCATATTTATTGTACCTACAGTCGCAATTGTATCATCTGATATAAATACTTTACTATGAACAAAACCTGGAGTATATTTATAAATTTTAACTCCACCTTTTACTAAAGGTTCTACATAAGATTCAGATAAAGTATATACTATTTTTTTATCGGGAATGCCGGGTATTACAATTCTAACATCTACTCCTCTTTTTGCAGCTAAATTTAGTGCATTAATCATATCAGTATCAATTATCAAATATGGTGTGAAAATATAGACATATTTATTTGCTTGATTAATTATGTTTAAATATACATCTTCACCAGTTATTTCATCGTCAAGAGGAGTCTCTGCATATGGTATAACATATCCATCCTTTTTTATTGTAGTTTTAAATTTATATTTAAACTTTTCAAAGTCTTCATCGACCTTTTTATAAGAGTTCCACATTGAAAGAAACATAACCGTATAACTCCACACTGCATCTCCAATTATTTTTATTCCATTATCTTTCCAGTGCCCATGTTTTTCAATTCTATTTATATATTCATCCGCAATATTAATACCACCTGAAAAAGCTACTTTGCCATCTATGACTAATATTTTTCTATGGTCTCTATTATTCATAATTATACCTGCAATTGGATTTAGCCTATTAAACGGTATACATTTAATTCCCTTCTTTTTTAATTCTTTCGGATAATTTTTATCTAAAGTAGATAAACATCCTAAATCATCATACATTACTCTTACATCTACTCCGTTTTTAGCTTTTTCTTCTAATATTTCTAAAATTGAATCCCACATATATCCTTTATCAACTATAAAATATTCAAAAAAGATAAACTTTTCTGCTTTTTTTAATTCTTTAATCATATCTAAAAAGGCTTTTTCTCCTATAGGATAATACGTCACGTCATTATTTTCATAAACTGGAAACCCAGCAAAATCCGTTAAATACTTTATTTTACTATTGTTTTCTATTTTTATATTTTTATCTTGTACTAGATACTTGTATTTGTTTTCATCACTTTTCTTTATTCTCTTTAATAACGTACTGTGATTTTTGCTATTCTTTAAAATAATATATAGTAATGTTCCTAAAATAGGAAACAAAACTAAACTTATAATAATTGGCAAAGTATATGAATAATTTTTACTAGTTCTAATTAAATCTAACGTTAATAAAATACTCAGTATTCCAAATAATACATGAATTATTAAAACTTTGCTGATAAAAAACAAATTTATTGTCAAAGAAAATAATATCTGTAAAAGCAATCCTAAAGCTACAATTATTCCTCGCTTTAAGGCCATTTTCATAAAATACCTCCTAATCTATTATTTATTTAATCTTCATCTACGGTATATAAAGGCATATATACTTTTTTCAATCTGATTACTTCTTTAAAATTATCTGGCATTTTATCATAATATTTCAATAATAAATCTACAAATTCACTACCATTAATAGATTTTATTTCAGGATTATTATCTAAAAAGTCTTTTGCATTCTTTTTAAAGTTAGATAATGTGACAAATAACCCATAATCTCCTGTTTTTAAAGTTGCTTTTAAATATTTTACTGTATCTTCATTTATATCTTCATCTTTACTTTTTACTTGAACTAAAATACGTGGTGGCAATTCATCTCTATATGCTATTATATCCTTGCCTCTATCTCCACCCTTAGGACTTATTTTTGTTTTAAATCCCATTGCATTTAATAAATCTGATACCACTGTTTCAAAGTCATATCCTTTATAATTTGCACTTAGTTCTTTTAATATATAATCTTTAGTATTTTCTTCTATTGCCTCAATTGATATAGCATCCTCTTCTTGATATTGATTCTTTTTTGCTTTACCATTTAAAACTGCAATATGTTCTAAAGTATAATTTTTTATTTCAAAAAAACTTAAATAAGAACCAAATTCATATTGTGCTCCTTGAGTATATAGAGATCTATCATTACCTTTTTTTAACCATTTTATTTTTCTCTTATGAGGATATTCTCCATTACTTTCATCATAAAAATAGTCGCTTTCAATCATTCCTATATTTACTTTTCTATCAAATTTAGTTGGAAATACTATATAATCTCCAATTTTCGCTTCTGTAACAAAACGAAATAATTGTCCCGCAGTATTTGGAATACTTTCCTTTTTTATAGTCGGATAACATAGTTTAAACTTTTCATAGTAAGACTCTCTTTTCGATTCTATTTTTAATAAATTGCCCAAATCCTTAAATCTTAAAGCAACGTAACCTTCGTCTAGCATTTTAACTTCATCGATAGGATTATGAAATCCCCAAATTTTAATTTTTTCTTCCATTTTTTTACTCCTTTATCTATAACTTTTTTAGTGAATTATCATAATTTATTTGCGACGTATCAACTTCATTTATACTTTTTAAAAGAACATACAAGTCTTCTTTGGAACTTTTATTTGAAATATCTTGACTGTACTTTTCTAAATTATCCTCTGATTTTATATTTAACATTATTTTATCATTTTTTATCTGACTATTTATAGAATCCAAAATCATTTTCATTCTCCTTGTCGATACTATAAATGTTTTTACTCTAATGCTACCTTCTCTAACTTTATATATACTAGTTTCCATTGGAGAATTTACTGTATTATCCCATGTGGCCATAAAAATAGAATTTTTATCTGTTTTAAAAATGTCCATTTCAAAACCTGTTGAAGAACGATTATAAAATTTTATTCCAGGCTCATTTGGACTTGTAAAAATATATATTATATCTACTAATTCTGAATCAAATTCTTTTTCATCGCCATTTAATTTTTCACCCATAATTACCTCCAAATATATAAAATATTATAACATTCTTTTATATATAAAGTATACAAATTAAAGAAAAAATTGTCCTTTAATAAATGTAAAGTACTATATTTTTCATTGTTTTTATTATTTATTTTTATTATACTTTTAATAGAGGTAGCTTAGTTATGGAAGAAACTATAAAAAATTATTATAATTATTTTGATGAAGAAATTCAAACAATTGAAAAAGATATTGCAGATACTAAATCTCAGATGAATAATGAATCGAATCCAGAAAATTTAAAAAAACTAGAAGAAAACGTAAATAAATTAGAAAGGCGAATGACATGTTTAAATACAATTAAACCACTACATTTATTAGAAGAAAAACATGCTAGCTATGCAAGTGATATTGAACTTAAAGATTTCATAGAAAAAGAGATAAATGAATTAGTTTCTGACATAAAAGAATCACAACAAAAAATTGAATCAAACGAAAATGATTCTAATAATAAAGATTTTTCTAAAAATTATATAAGACGAATTGAAAAAGAACAAGAAACATTAAAACATTATCTTGATATAATAAATGATTCAAATTCTATAAGAAACCTTTACTATTCTAAATTGCTAGGTTTAGATTATACAAAATCTATTACAAACACGGATATTTCTAATATTAAAGCTATTAACTTATGCCAAAAATTTTTAAATATGCCAAAAGAAAAACAGGAAAATATTTTGAACTTTATTTCTGATATAAATGAAAGAAATAATTATGAATCAGATATTTCTATACAACTTCCTTTGTGTGATTCGTGGAGCCATATTGGGACGTATAGTATTAAAGCTGGAAAAACAGTTAAATTAGAAAAAGACATGAGTTTTAATAAAATTGAAAACTATTTTTCATCAATAAAAAGACAAATTGAATTTGAATTGCTTAAAGGCTTTAAAATGATGAAATTTGAAGCTCGCACAACTCAGTTAAAAGATTGTTCAAAAGCAATAAATGAATATTATAATGAATATAAAAAACAAAAATATTTGTATGAACAAAAAATTCAAAATAATTTAAATGAAATAGAAGAATTCAAGATAAATATTATGGAAGCGTTTGGAGAAATAATAAATAATGAAGAATTAGAAAGTTTTATTTCTATCTTTGGTGATTTAACAAAAAGCAATGAACTATATGACCAAGCAATGCAAAGATTAGAAAATTTTAATTCTGTTTATGATATAATAACTGATATAGACGATAATGCACACAAATTAACTGAACAAAATAAAAATTATTTATATGATAATTCATCTAATATCAATTTTGATTTAGAAGAAGCAAAAAGAATTGCTAATGATCAAAGTTATCCTGAAATTAGAAAATATGCAGCTGATACTGAAGTTGACGATCAATATATTAATGAAATGATGAAACTTGGTTTTTAGCTAATAAATAAACGAGAAAATCTAATTTCCCGTTTTTTATTTATATTAATTTTGCATAAGTATTTGTTGTCCTGTAATTAATTCATAACTTATAAGTTCATTACCCTCTAAATTTTCTTTATTCATGTCTATTCCAGTAATTTGATTATTTTCATAAGTAGTATAATAATAAATTCCTTTATCCATATTACAACATGAACTATAAATTGTTATTTCATATTTATTTTCTCCCATATGAACGCAACCTCTTTGTTGATAAACAGATTCTAATATATGAAAAAATTGACTTATGCTTTCTGATTCGGTATCACCAGATTTTGAATTCATTTTTGTAAACGTTGCTTTTACAAATCTTGAAACACTGGACAAATCGCCTGGTAGTCCCAACGCTCCCATTCCACGACTATAAATATCTAAATTTAATTTTTTAGAAAAATTGTTTATTGGTTGCTCAGTTGACAAACTCATATAATTATTTAAATTAAATAGATGAATATCAAATGTCGGATTGTTAGTAAGAACTCCTACTGGATTATCATATATTTTTAAACCTTCTTTTACACTTTCTACTGTAATAGATTTTTCTTTATCAGCAATTATCCAATGCAATGGAGATACTGGTAATTCATCACTAAAATTTATCTTTGCTATATTTATATTTTTTAACAATTGTTTAGCTTCTTCAATATTTTTACATTGAGATAAAATATACGGAATAAATTCAAAAGGTGCAATATTTTCTTTTCCATCTATTATTTCCTTGTAATCTGCATTACTAGGAAAATTTAAACCTGCCATTCCTAATCCTTTTTCATTTATTGCATCATAATATAGTGGATAATTATTTGCAACATAAGACATTCCTATAATTGCATAATGATTTTTTATTTCTTTTACTTTTCTAAATTTAAATTCATAATTTCTCGGAGTAATAGTAACTGTCTCTTTATAAGAATATTCTAAATCCAAATTTCTCCCAAAATAATGATTATTTGTATTATAAGTTATTGCTGTACACATATTAATTCTCCTTTTAATTAACATCTTAAGTTTACTATATATATTTTATTTTTTCTATAATTTTTTTATATTTGACTATATAAAATGAAAGTGATTGTAAACTTTAGATTAAAATTACTCATATTTTTATATACTTTTACTTCTTACCTCATATAGATCTATTGCTCTTTTTAAACCATTTTCTTTTGCTAAATTCAAGTAATATTCTGCAAGCTCATAATTAATCTCTGTACCCTTACCATTATAATAGAAATTAGCTCCTAAATCATATATGGCTGCAATATGCCCTTTATCGGCACATTCTTTAATTATTTTAAAAGCTTTATTATAATCTTGTTTTATTTTTCCAAGCCCAAAATAATAGTAAGCTCCTATTACAAATTTCTATTTTTTCTATCTCATCGATATTAGGATTATTAATCAATTCAATAATTCTAGGATAAGCATTAATTAAAAGCTCGTTGGCTTTAATTTTATTTATATCCAATACATCACCTAATCCTAACTCATAAGAAATCCCTAAAGAGTAAGTACAAAGGGGATACCCATTTTCAAAACCTTTTTGATAATAATACAATGCTTTTGTATAGTCTTGTTGCAAATTATTTTCTTCTAAATCGTAACTTCTGCCTAATAGATAATAAGCAAATCCTGTATTTTTATTTAACAGATTATTTAAATTAAATTTTATCGCTTTCATAATCAGCATCTCCTCATTAAATCAATATAATAAATTATTTTTAATTATCAACATTTATTCCACCTGAATAAATTTAAAATGTATTGTTTATATTTTTTAAATTCTAAATCATTGTTATTAATTTGTAAAACATAGAGTATTCTACCATATAAAGATTTTAAATATAAACTTGTATCTAATTTGCATTTAGAATTATCTAAATGTGACTTTAATCCATATTTTTTAATATAATAAACTTCTTGTCTTATCTTTTTACGATATTTAGAACTCGCCTGTAGCTTTTCATTAACAACTATCCCTGTTACGCTTTGATTTGAAGATTTATTAACGACATGAATTTTGTCTTTATTTAATTGCAATCCTAATTTATTTAACATTTTTTTTACTTTTTTAATTATTTCACTAGGATTAAAATCCCCAGAAAAAGTCATATCATCTGAATATCTTGTATAGGATATTTTTCTCTCTTCACACCAAGCACCTAAGATATCATCAAAGTCTTTCATTACTAAATTAGAAATATAAGCAGATGTTGGAGACCCTTGAGTTAAGTGCTCGTCATATGTACATAAATGTGTTAATAACATACCAACAGATTTAGGGAAATATTCTATTGAAAAGCTAGAATCATATATATCTAAAAAAGATATGTTTTCAAAAAAATTCTTAATATCTAATTTTAATATAATAGCTTTATTAACGTGTGGAATAGCATTATCCTTTAATGATATACCTTTATGATATGCTTTCGCATGTTTTGATATTGATTTATTATTAAGTATATTTATTAAAATTTGTTTTTGAATATGTTTTAAAAGTGGCTTGGGTTCATAGATAGTTCTATATTTTCCGTTTTTCTTTTTTATTTTATAAATTTTATAATTGTTTTCAACTTTATTACTTATACAATATAAAATTTTTATATATTTCTTCATATCTTTGCAATTAAATAATTTAAGAGATAGCAAAAAATCGTTACATTCTTTTGTGCCTATGTACTTCCACATTTTCACTACCTCCAAACTTTATGCAGTGCAAATTGATATTATAATTAGGAAATGGACTTGAAGCGTAGTGCAACGAAGCAGCTACATGTAATGTAGGGTAGTCCCTTGAATAATTATAATAAATCATCTTAATTATCTTAAAGTCCCTTAACGACTCGTTAAAGTAGGAATAAATCCAATCACCACTGCACAAGTATTATATCATATAATTTTTTTGTTGAATTAAGTTTATTTTAAAATAATAAAATTAACATAAGTTTAACTATGTATAAAAATTGATTAGAATATATTGAAAAGCGAAAAAAATGATACAGAAATGTTGTTATAATTTATAAAAAAATGCTAAGTTTATCTTGCTTACCATTCTTTTTTATTGAAAAATATTCTCTAATTATTGCCTAATTTGCTTTTTTAAATGATTAATCTGTTTTAATTTTTTTTGCAACTACTACAAATCTTCCATTTTCTTGTGAATATTCACAAGTAGATAATGTAATTAATTGATCTTTATAGTTAGCATTAACTCCTGTATTATAGATACTTGCTTTTTTTGCATTATATATAAAATCATTAAATTCATCTTCATTTTTAGCATTTACAAAATAATAATACCTAAATACATCTTTCTCATTTGTATAATAAACTCTTGAATAAAACACTGATATAATTTCATAAGTTGCATCTTCTTTTAGTGTTGTAAAGTTAAATGTTTTATGATTTTCATAAAACTCTTTTTTTGAATATTTTAATAAATCTTCAAACATTAATCCATTTTGATTTCTATGCCCATAAATTAAATAATTAGTACTCCCGTTTTCTATATCAAAACTTGCATCTAAAAATAAACTACCAGAAATTGACTTTTCTTTTTTATAATTATGATTTAAATAATAATCATTATCTTTTGCTTGTAATACAGGATAGTTAATATTTGTATCTTTTATTTCCAACCAACCGATTATATCTGGATTTTCTTTTCTTAATTCTTCTAATATTTGTTTATTTGATTTTATATCATCTTCATTTGATGTATTATTTTTATCTATTTTAGATTCATTTATATTAAAATTATTAACGTTTTTATCTTTATAATCATTATATTTTTTATACACAAAATACGAAAGACTACAAATAAAAATAAATATTAAGATAATATAGATAATTCTTTTTTTATTTTTTTTCATATGTACCTCTAAATAAAAAATGAAATGGTTTTCTACACCACTTCACTTAAACTTTTTATATTAATTTTTTCTTAATTTTACTATTCCACAAAATGAAATTAAAGTAATAATTAATGCTAATAAAGAATAATCTTTAATTCCTGTTTTTGGTGTACTATCTAATAATGCTTTTTCTTCTCCTATTGAATATACACTGAAATGTTTTGTATCAAAATATATATATCCATCTTCTTGTGTTACTTTATATTTTTCTGTTTCTCCATTTTCATTAAAATAATAAGCATATAATTCTTTACCTTCATATTCTTCTTTTGAAGGTAATTTTACTCTAAAATAACCATCTTTTAATTTAGTGATATATTTATCTGCAGTTTTTGAAAATAATTTTATATCAAATATATCGTAAAAATTATATTCTTTATGTGTATCTTCTTTTTTTTTAAATTCTTCTGAATCTTTACCATATAAGTTAATTTCTATTTTACTATCAAGTGGTATATTACTATTTGCTGAAACTTCAATTGCTATATTAGTATCATAATCTACTGTATCTATTGCTTCTGGATAAGTTAATTTATTATTATCTTTCGCTATTAAGAAATCATATTCTTTATTATTAATTGTTATAGTATACATATTAGGTAACATATTTAAATTACCATAAACATATTCATCTTGTACTAAATCATCATTTAATTTTTCTTTATATTTAATATCAACTACATCTTTACCATAATAATCATTTATTCTTTTTTCAGCTGCTTTAATATAATCTTCTGTTGTATCTGGAGTATTTTCATCAATATATATTATATATTTATAACTCATACCAAAGGATGCAGGTTCTGAAGCTGGGCTTGAAAAATATACACTACTATTTTTATCTTCAAACATTAATCCTCCCCAAAATGAAATCATAGCAGGGACTTCATCACCCATATTATTTGTTGCATAAAAATTATAATTTTTATTGTTTATTTTTTTTATTCCTTTTGTATAATTAACTGCATATGATAATAGATAAGTCATAGAGTAATTATCTTTTGATATATTATGTAAATAATCTATCATATACATATCTTCTAATATAAATTCACCTTGTCCACCCATTTTGCTTATTTTCTTATATGTTTCTAGCATTTCATCTTCTATTTTTGAATCATATTTACCTATTAAATTGAATTTAACATTGTATTCTTTTTCTTTTGTACTATGTCCAAGAAGACCATCAAGATAACTTATTGAAACCTTACATGTATAATCTTTATCACAATCATAAACATAAACAAGAGCATCTTGTTCTTTAATTCTTGATGAAACATATGCTGTTAGAATTTCTCCAACATATCCTTGTGGTGTATAATATGAATTAGCAAATTCTGTGTCATCTGGTCTAGATTTAATATACTGATCCTTAAAATAATTTATTGTTTTAGTTAAATTAATTGGATCAACGACATTTGCATCTATTGTTCCTCCTTTTTCAAGTTCTTCTACAATTTTTTCTTTTGCAAAAACTTTAGAAAATGGAATTAATGTTATAGCAAACGCTACTATTATTAATAAAAAGCTTTTTTTAAATTTTTTCATTTATTTCTTCCTAATTTTCATCTATACTACCACAATTATATATAATGTATATATATAAAGTCAATATTATTAAATTAAAAATAATATAAAATTTTTATAAAATACTATCTAAAATGAAATGTTAGATTATGTTTGTTTTTTAAAAGTCCATAAATAAAAGAATAAACAAAAATGACTCTCAATTAAGTATGTTTTCAGGGGCGATTAGTATCCACGTACTTCTAAGTTTATTTAAATATTTTTACCTTTATTTTAAATCTTTTAAAATTAATTATTTATATAATTATCAAGTAAAATTTAAAATTTTGGTAGTTAAAAAGGTAGTTGAGATTGTTTCTTAACTACCTTTTATGTTTAAATTTTATAATACATTTGATTTTTACTAGTTGGTTTATCGGGAATAGTAAGAGCCACTAATCCTTCATTTATAGCTGGATCTAAATAAGTTGATCTTAAAGTTTCTTTTGATTTAATTCCTAATTTATTCATAATATCATTTGCAGTCATTGGAACATTATAATCCATTACCTGTAATAATTTTCTAATATTAATTGTTTTTTCTGTGATAGGAACACTAGCAGCAATAACTGATTCTTCTAAAACTTCATCAATCATTTTTAACATAAACTCAATAAAGATTGTAGAATTCCCATTTTTGTTGCAGTCTGCAATTGCCTTGTAATATCCATCTTGATATTTCTTTAATTCTGATTCTATAGGTAAAT
>CANQSL010000014.1 GCA_947626515.1 uncultured Bacilli bacterium | reverse complement strand
TTTCTCGGCATAAAGTCGTATTATTTACTTATTATTTGATTATTCAAAAGTTGCACTTGACTTTTTAATTAATAAATAAATTATTGACTATTTATCATTTTTAAATACAATTGATATAAAAATAAGAAAAAATTTATTTTGATATAAAATATATATGATAAATAGAGTTGAAAATATCTTTGAATTATTATATTATTAATATGTATTATAAAGGATTGATTATATGAAAAATACTATTTTTAAAAGTTACTCAAAAAAAATTTTTAAAAGTGGAACTTTTATTTCTATAGCGGTAGTTTTTGTGATAGCTTTAAGTATTATAGGAACTAGTTATGCTTTATTTATGGATGTTGATACTGATACAGATTATCAACTTATAAATATTGGCGATTTGGCTGTGAGTTTTAGTGATGGAAAAGATACTATATCAATTGATAATATGCTTCCTACTGATAATGATATAGCTTTAAAACAAACTAATAATATTTTTTCATTTTATCTTTATAATACGGGTTCATATATTGCAAATTATGATTTGAAGCTTGTTCCATTTGAAGGAAATGAAGTGGATAGTAAATATATTAATTATCAATTATGTGTAAATGATGTATCTAATTGTGAAAATATAAATACTTTGAGCAATACTAATGATTTTATAATACATACTGATGAATTAGCTAGAAAAAAAACTAGTGATGCATCAAATCCTAGTGTTTATTATTTTCTAAGAATATGGATAAATAATAAATTTCCTAAAGAAGAAGCTGGGAAATCTTTAAAATTAAAAACCGTTATCGATGTAAGAAATGCTAGTGGAAATTTAAATAGCACTAAAACTTTGGCAGGTAATATATTAAATAATTCTTTTATTACAATAAATGAAGATAATCCAAAATTATTTGATAATGAAGAAAACGAGGTTGGATTATATAAAATAAGTGATGAAGTAGGTGTAAATTATTATTTTAGAGGTAAAAGTTCTTATAATTATTTAGATTTTGCAGGTATGTGTTTTAGAATTGTTAAAATAAATGGAGATGGTACAATTAAAATTATTTTAGAAGACAAAAATAATTTATGTGCTAATACCTCACTAGATTATTCTATAAATAATAGTTCTTATAATATATCTAATATAGATGATTTTGAAAATAATTTATCTCAATATATCAAAAATATATCCAATACTAATTCTTGTATTGATGATAAAAAATATAGCGATGAATTAGGAAACAATATTATTGAAGATTCTTTAACCTATAATACTTATTATTATGAAACGTATAACAGATTAATTACAAAGAGATTAGAGAGTATAAAGTGTAGTACAAATTTAGGTAGATATAGTTCTTTATTATCGGCAGATGAATATGTATTAGCTGGTGGATCAAATAAATTAAAAAACAATGAATTTTACTTGAAAACAAACGATGATAATTATTGGTTGCAAAGTCCAGCTTATTACGAAAATGGTAAAAATTATCAATATGCTATTATTGATGGTGTAATTACTGCCGTAGATGTTAATACGCCATTAAATTATAGGCCTGTTTTAAATTTAAAAGCTGGTGTTCTTTATAAACAAGGAAATGGTTCTAAAGAAAATGCTTATCAAGTCAAGTAATCTAAATGATTACTTTTTTAGTATTTTTAAGATAAAAAAACATATAATTTTATGAAAGGTATGATTATATGAAAGAAAATTTTAAAATAGAAAAAGAATTGTTATTTAAAAATAACATAAAAGACGTTTTAAGTATTTCATTAGATAGTGATTATTCTATAAATGATAATGAATTAACTGGTAATTTTTTAATCAATGGGGAATATCGAATACATGAAGTTTCTATAAATAGGGAAAAATTTAACTTTAAAATTCCATTTAAACATAATATTGAGCCAGATATAGATTTAGATACAGTAAAAGTAGAAATAGATAATTTTGTTTATGATTATAAAAAAGATGAATTAATTGTAAACATTGAATATTCATTAGAAGGCTCAAGGAAAGAAGTTTTAATATTTGATGATAAACAAAAATTAGATGATTTTTTAGAAAATAGAGAAGTTGATATTATAGATGAGGAGATAAAAGAAGAAAAAGAAAGTATATCAAAAGAAGAAACAAAAGAAAAAGAAGAAGATGAAGAAAAAGAAGAAGTAGTAGAGAAAAAAGAAGAAAACCAAGAAGAAATAAAAGTTGAAAAAATAGATGAGTGTGTTGATATTGTTGAAGAGGATGATAATAGAATTGATAGTTCAACAGTAGTAAATAATATAAAACCACAAGGCGATAATTATGTAACATATAAAGTTTATAAGGTTACAGAAACGGATACATTGGAAAGTATATTAGCTAAATATAAGGTTAGTATAGAAACGTTGAAAGAATATAATGATATAAACGAAATAAAGGTTAATGATAAAATAATTATTCCATGTTATGAATAGTATAGATGTTTTAGCTAAAATTTATAAGCCTTATAAAGTTACATTAAAAAATAATTGTAAGATATTTAATTGTACAGAAGGAAATTTTGTAATAAAAAATAAAAAAAACAAAGATATAAATGAATTATATAAATATTTAAATAGTAGGAGTTTTAATTATTTTCCCAAATTAATTAGCGATAATAGGGAAGATGTAAATGTTTTTGAGTATATTGAAGATGTATCTATTGATGATGAGCAAAAGTTATTAGATATAATAAATATAATAAGTTTATTGCATTCTAAAACAAGTTATTATAAGGAAATAACAAATGATAAAGTAAAAAGTATTTATGAAACATTGTTAGGTAGAGTTGAATTTATGGAAGATTATTTTAATAACTTGATTTTTGAAGCTGAAGACAATGTATTTATAAGTCCAAGTAAAAGTTTATTTTTAAATAATTCAAGCAAAATTTTTGAATCTCTTTCATTTTTAAAAAGAGAAATTGAAGAGTGGTATAAAATTAGTATTGATTCTAATAAGACAAGGGTTAGTATAGTTCATAATAATTTATCATTAGAACACTTTATAAAAAATGAAAATGATTATTTAATAAGTTGGGATAATTACATTATAGATACTCCGATTATAGATATTGTTAAATTATATAAAAAAGTATACTTAAATATGGATTTCAGCGAACCATTACGTATTTATATGGAAAAATTTCCTTTAAATGAGAATGAGAAAAAATTATTATTTATTATGTTAGTTTTACCGGATGAAATAACCTTTACTAAAAATGAATTAGAAAATGTTTATATTGTACGTAAATATTTAGATTATGTATTTAAAACTGAAAATTTAATAAGGCCATATTATTCTGTATAGAACGAAAAACAATAAAAATACTTCTATTAATAAGATAAATATATTAAATCTTAAAGGTAAAATTAACGTAATTATAACTTGATAAAAAATTAGACATAACAATATTAATACAGTTATTATAGAAAAGAAACCACTTAAAAAATTATTATTTTTATTACACATAATATCACCAATATATTTTATTCTTAAAAATTAAAAATGTTTAGTAAGTGTAAAAAAACAATTTATTTTTTTAAAGAGATATGATAAAATATTTTATATATAGAATAAAGGGTGTAATATTATGAAAAAAAAGTTATTATTAATTTTTAGCATTTCAATTATGTTATTTTCAATTAAAGATGTAAATGCAATTGAATGTATCTTACGAGTAGAGATAAGCGATAGAACTTTTAGTTGTAATGATATAAAAGGCAAGGATTTAAAAGATTTTAAGATATTATCGAGCGATGATAAAGATCTTTCAGATAAATTTAGTATAGATTTTAATGCAGATGGTAGTAGAATTGAAATTAGAATGCCCGATGAATATGTCTGTGCTACTAATTTGGAGTATTGTAAAATTAAAGTAGAAGATGGCAAATCCAATTCGTATGCTCCTGTAGAGATAAAAAACAATGCTTATATTGAACCTACAACTCAAAAAGTAGAGGCAACACCGGAAGATGTTTTAACTTATAGTGTTACATTAGATTACAATGATGGTGAAACAAAAGAGAATAAGACGTGCCAAGTTACAAAAGATTCAACATCTTGTCCAATAGTTTTACCACAAATAGATAAAGAAGGCTTTTCAGGTTGGGGTACAGCAAGTACTTGTAAAAAAGGAAATATTGGTACAATACAAATAGATAGAAATGATACTTATTATGCTTGTTTTGAAACGACATCTATGGAAGAGGCTGCTGGTCCACTTTTAAGTAAATTAATATTAAAAGATAAAGCTACAAAAAAAGAAATACAATTTGGTAATTTTGATAAAAATAAATTTGAATATACTTTTAAAATTTTAAATAGTGTCAATGATATTGATATTGAAACTGAATTGCCAGATGATATTGAAATGGAAGTTGTTGGCAACGTTAGTTTAATTGAAGGTGAAAATACATTTACAATAAAACTTACTGATAAAGAAGGAAAAACAAATCTATATACATTTAATGTAATAAAATTAAAAGCTGGAGAGAGTATTGCTCACTATTTAAAGACCTTACTTATTGGAGGATACGAAATTCAATTTGATAAAAATAAATTTGAATATACTTTGAAAGTAGATAGCAATGTATCGACATTACAAATAACAGCTGAACCTGAGTTGGATAGTGAAAAAGTAGAAATTGAAGGACAAAATGATATAAAAGATAAAAGTGTAGTATTAATAAAAGTTACTGGAGAAGATGGAATATCTACTACTTATAAGATAAATATAGAAAAAAATAATAAAAATGTATTCTTAATTTATATATCTTTAGCAGCTATTTTCTTGTTGATATTAATATTAGTGTTTGTAATTATAATTAAAAAGAATAAAGAATCAACAAAAGATAAAACTAAAAAAGTAAAGAAATCAAAAACAAAAAAGACAACTAAGAAGACTACTAAAAATCAACAAAATAATGAAGATGAAATAGAAGTATTTAAAATATAAAAAAACAGTAATTAACTGTTTTTTTATTATTTTATATTAAGCATATTTTTTACTTTATCAGTATTTTTAAAATTCAATTTTGCTATTTCTTCAAGTTTATTGAAACCGTATTTTTTAACTATTTCACAAGCTTGTTTATCTACATCATTAGATGCGCCTTTTAAAATATTCATATTTAATTCTTTACTTAATTTATCCATATAAGTTAAGAATATATATCTAGATATAATACTTGATACAGCAACGGATAAACATTTATCTTCGGCATGTGTAGTAAAAGTTATATTTGTAACTTTATTTGAAATATTATAGATATGTTCATAATACTTTTTAGGGTATACAAATTGATCAACTATAATTTTATCATAATTAAAATTATCTTTATTTATTAAAGTATATAAGACTTTGTTATGCAATATCGCTTTGATTTTATTCATATTTGTAATCCCTTTTTCATTATATTCTTTCGGATTTAATATATATGTTGTATGAGGTATTTCCTTTATTAAAATAGGGGCAATACTTCGTATTTTTTCATCAGTTAATTTTTTTGAATCTTTAATACCTAAGTCATTTAACTTAATTTTATTTTCTTTTATATCTACAAAAGATGCAGTAACTACAATTGGACCAAAATAATCTCCAGTTCCAACTTCATCTGAGCCTATAGTAGAAATATTTTTAAATCTATCGTCTTTAAGATCTTTTAATTTATCATCCTTTTTTTGTTTATCTTTATTTAATTCATAATTAATATCTCTATTATTTTTTATTCTTTCTTGTTCTATCCAAAATGATGCCTCTATATCAGCACCTAAACCTTGAAACATTATTTTCCCCGATTCATAAAGAGTAGTTACACAGTCATAATCCTTTACTTGAAATATAGTATACGGAGGCTTGCTAGTCTGAGCTCTATCTTTATAAAAATCAATAATATCATTTTTTAAATTGTCACTAATTTTAAAAACTATAGTCACTTAAATCACCTAAAATTATTTTATCAAATATAATTTTTAAAGTATATAACTTATTCTTTCTTTTTTATATTTTTTATAATATAATTAATGTGAAAGGTAGAGTGAATTATGAATATAGTAGATTATATTATAATTGGTATTTTAATTTTATGTATAATCAAGGGCTATAAAACTGGCTTAATTTCTAGTGTGATTAATGTAATAGGAATATTATTAGTATTTATAATTGCTTTTTATATAAAAAATCCTATTGCGGATATATTATTTAAAAATTTACCATTTATAAATTTTGGAGGTATATTTAAAGGAATAAGTGTTGCAAATATTTTATTTTATGAAGCAATTGCATATGGATTTTCAATAATTGTTTTAGCTATAATTTTTGCAATAGTTAAAAAGTTCTCATTGTTTATAGATAAAATTATGAAAATGACAATATTTTTAAATTTACCATCTAATATTTGTGCAGCTTGCGTAGGATTTGTAGAAGGACTTATTTATGTTTTTATACTACTTTATATAGGTTCAGCAATTAATAGATTTGCTCCATATGTTAGAGATAGTAAGTATGGATTGACTATTTTAGATAAAACTCCTGTTTTGAGTACTGTAGCTAATGATTTAATAAAAAGTGGAACTGAAATATATGATACTATTTTAAAAAATGAAAATAATGTTAATCAAGCTAATTTAGAGAGTGTAGACATTTTAATGAAATATGATATTTTAAGTTATGATGTTGCAAATAAATTAGTAGAAGATAAAAAATTAGATATTAATGGAATAGAGGCAGTAATAGAAAAATATAAAGGAGAGACAAAATGATTAAATATTTAAAAGACGAAAAATTAGAAGATTTAACTAAGAATGGAATAGTACTTGTAGATTTCTATGCTGATTGGTGTGGACCATGTAAAATGCTTGGGAGTGTATTAGAGACAATGGATTTAAATGTAGTTAAAGTAAATACTGATGAATTTGTTGATTTAGCTCAAAAGTTTGGAGTAATGAGCATTCCTACAGTTATAATATATAAAGATGGCAAAGAAGTAAGCAAATTTATTGGATTTAAAAGTAAAGAAGAGATAAATGAAATAATAAAAAATATATAAAAACATTATTTAATGTTTTTTTTTAAATAGTTCTTGAAATTATATAAATTTTATTATATAATCATTTTGTTACTGATTTACGTCTACGTAGCTCAGTTGGATAGAGCATACGCCTTCTAAGCGTACGGTCAAGCGTTCGAGTCGCTTCGTGGACACCATATTAATAAATAAACCCTAATAAAGGGTTTTTTATTTTATATTGATTTGATATAATTTATATAAGATTAGGGTGGTCATTATGTATGCAGATGTATTAATTCAATATAGTACAAAAGAATTAGATAAAACATTTACTTATAAAATACCTACTAATTTGACTGTCTTTATAGGAAATAAAGTAAAAGTTCAATTTAATAATAAAAAAATATATGGTATTGTATTAAATATAAAAGCTAGTACTGAATATGATGAAGTGCTAGAAATATTAGAAGTAATTAATCCGGAGATAATATTAAATCAAGAATTAATTGAATTAGGAAAATATTTAAAAGATATAACTTTATGTTCTTTAATGAAAGCATATCAGACTATGTTGCCAACAGGTTTAAAAGTGAAAGAGACTTCTTCTTTAGATAAGTATATAGAATTTATAGAATTAAATAAAGATAGAGAAGTGATAGTTGAATATATAAGAAATCATAAAAAGTCATATAAGCAAATAGAAATTTTGGAATATTTATTAGAAAATAAAAAAATTAATAAAAAAGATACTAATTTAGTTTATAAAAAATTACTTGAAAAAGATTTAATTAAAATTGTTAAAAAAAGAATTTATAGATTAGAAAGTTATAATTATAATAAAGTAAATTATGAATTGACTGAAGAACAACAAAGTGTAGTTGATAAAGTAGAATTAAATAAAAAAAATACATATTTGTTATATGGAGTAACAGGTAGTGGAAAAACAATCGTATATATTGACTTAATAAAAAAAGTTTTAGGTTTAAATAAAACTGCTATTATGTTAGTACCAGAAATTAGTTTGACGGCACAAATGGTTGAGAGATTATATAAAACTTTTGGATCATCTGTAGCAATATTGCATAGTAGATTAAGCGACGGAGAAAAATACGATGAGTATACAAAAATAGTAAAAAATGAAGTTTCATTGGTTGTTGGTACCCGTAGTGCAATATTTGCTCCGATAAATAATTTAGGATTAATAGTAATAGATGAAGAACATAGTAGTACTTATAAACAGGAAAGTAATCCAAGATATAATGCAATAGATATTGCTAAATGGAGAAGTGAGTTTAATAATTGTCCTCTTATATTAGGAAGTGCTACTCCATCTTTGGAAAGTTTTGCCAGGGCTCAAAAAAAAGTTTATAAACTTCTAGAATTAAAAAGTAGAGTAAAAAACTATTCTTTACCCCATATAAGTATTATTGATATGTCAAAGGAAATGAAAAAAAGAAATTTTATTTTTAGCGATGAATTAAAAAAAGAATTAGAGAAAAATTTAAAGATTAAACAACAGACAATGTTATTGTTAAATAGAAGAGGATTTTCTACTATAGTTAGTTGTCAAAATTGTGGTTATACTTATAAATGTCCACATTGTGAAATTACTTTAACATATCATAAAAGCACGAATAATCTAAGGTGTCACTATTGTGGTTATACAAAGATTTTAGAAAAATATTGTCCAAATTGTAAAGAAGATGCAATAAGAAGTTTTGGGTTAGGTACTGAAAAAATAGAAGAAGAAACAAAAAAATTATTTCCATATGCAAGAATAATAAGGATGGATAGAGATACAACAACTAAAAAAAATAGTCATGAAACTTACATAAAAATGATAGAAAAAGAAGAAGTTGATATAATTATAGGAACTCAGATGATATCAAAAGGGTTAGATTTTCCTAAAATTAGTTTAGTTGGTGTTATCAATGCTGATGAATCATTAAATTTGCCAGATTTTAGAAGTAGTGAACGTACATTTTCTTTACTTAGTCAAGTTAGTGGTAGAGCAGGAAGAAGTGGTATAGAAAGTAAAGTTTTAATTCAAACATATAATCCTGATAATGAAATATTTAATTTAATTAAAAATAATGATTATATTGGGCTATATAATAATGAAATGGTTATTAGAAAAAAATTGAAATATCCACCTTATTATTATATACTAGGAATAAAAGTATGTAGTAAAAATTATGATTTAGCGAGCAAGCACGCTATAAAAATAGCATCTTATTTAAAAAATAATGTTGAAGAAACCACTATTATTTTGGGACCTAGTACTGCAAATATGTTCAAATTTAATAATATATATAGATTTCAGATAATAATAAAGTATAAGTATGACAACTTATTATTTAAATCAGTTAAATTTATAGATGATATGTATATAAAAGAAAAAGATGTTTATTTAGAAATTGATAATAATCCAATTAATATATGAGGTGAATTTATGAAAAAAGTATTAGTAGTTATTTTATTAATATTATTTCCAATAAATTGTTTAGCATTGGAAATAGAAATTGATAGTAAATGTGCTGTTCTTTATGATAGAAATATTGATAAAATATTATATAGTAAAAATGAAGATGATATTACTTTAATTGCGAGTTTGACTAAAATTATGACTACTATTGTAACATTAGAAAATATAAAAGATTTAAATGAAATTATTGTTGTTGAAGAAAATGATTTATTAGATTTAGATGGCTATAGTATTGAAGATTTAAAAGTAGGAGATTCCATATCATATAAAGATTTATTATATAGTACAATTATATCAAGTGCGGCAGATAGTGCCCAGACCTTGTCTAACCATGTATTTAATACGCATGATGAATTTATAAAAAAAATGAATGAGCTTGCTAAAAAAATAGGTATGAAAAGTACTCATTTTTCAAATCCAATAGGAAAAGATTATGATAATTATTCTACTTGTAATGATATGTATAAATTATTGGATTATGCTTTAGATAATGAAAATTTTAAAAATATTTATACAACTTTAAATTATAAAATGGATTATAATGATAAAGAATTGAAAAATAGAATAAATGAATTAGTAACAAAAAAGAAATTTGAAAATGATAATAATATTAGATTTTTGGGAACAAAGTCTGGTTTTACAACTCCAAGTGGTTTATCGTTGAGCTCTTTAACTAAATTGGATAATGAAGAGATAATACTGATAACTTTGAATTCTATGAATAATAAAGAGAATAATCAAAATGTTCAAGATCAACTAAAAATATTAAATTATTTTTACGAAAATTTTTCAAATAGAATAGTTTTGTCAAAAGATAGATTAATAGACAACATTATATATAAAAAAAATAATAAAAATTATAAATATGAAATTAGGAGTGATAAAGATATATCTTACTATTTAGATAATAAATTAAATTTAGATTATCTAAAAATTTATTATGATGGAGTTTTAGAACTTGATAATTCTTTTAAAAATGGAGATGAGTTAGGAAAAATAAACATTTATTTAGATGATGAATTTTTAACTAGTGAAGAAGTTTATTTTGACAAAAAATATATCATTAAAGAAAAACAAGATTATACTAAATTGGCAATATTAATATCAATATTAATAATTAGTGCTTTATTTATGAAATTGACTGCAAAAAAGAAAAAATAATTAAGTGTCTTACTTAATTATTTTTAGTTAAAATTATTTTGCTTGGTTGCAAGTAATAGCAATAGTTCCGACTATATCTTTATAAGTACATCCTCTAGATAAATCATTTACAGGCATTTTCATTCCTTGTGTTATAGGGCCATATGCTTTAGCATTAGCCATTCTTTCAACTAATTTATAACCAATATTTCCCGCATCTAAACTTGGAAATATTAATATATTTGCATCTCCTTTAATTTGAGAGTTTGGAAATTTCTTCTTTTGTACTTCTGGAATTATAGCTGTATCTAATTGCATTTCTCCATCTGAAATTATATTTGGATATTTGTTTTTAAATATTTTTGTAGCGTTTCTAACACGGTCTACATCATCACATGAACTAGAGCCGTCTGTAGAATGTGATAAAAAAGCTATTTTAGGGGTTCCTCCAACTAAATTTATAAAAGTTTCACTTGAAGAGTGAGCTATTTCAACAAGATCTTCACTAGTAGGATTTTGAATTAAACCACAATCTGAAAAAATAAATATACCATTTTCGCCTAAAGATTTGTTTTCAAGTTCCATCAAGAAAAAAGAAGAAACTATTTTGGCATTAGGATTGGTTTTTATTGTTCTTAAAGCGGCTCTTAATACGTCGCTCGATGAATGAGTAGCTCCAGCGACTAATCCGTCTGCATAATTCATTAAAACAAGCATATCTCCAAAATAAAGATAGTCATTTCTAATAGTTTCTTTAGCTTCTTCTAAACTAACTCCTTTATTTTTTCTTAATTCATAATACTTATTTATAAGCTTGTCAGTTAAAATAGAAGTATTAGGATCAATAATTTCAGCTTTATTTAAATTTATATTATTTTCTTTACATAAAATTTCAATATTTTCTTTTTTACCAATAAGTACAATATTTGCAAAATCTTTATTAATTACTTCTTCGGCAGCTTTTAAAGTTCTTATATCGTCAGTTTCTACTAATATAATTTTTTTCTTATTTTTTTTTGCTTTCTCTATTAATTTATCTATAATCATGATTATCACCATAAATATTTTACTAAATTTATATTTATTTGTCTATTTATTGTTTGATAATTAAGTTATATTATGATAACATTTATTTGTAATTATAAGGAGAGTATATGAAGAAAAATACTAAAGTTAGCATTTTTTTAATTTTATTAATAATTATTACTTTAATAGGCATAACATTTGGATATTTTATTTTAAAAATCTCTGGAACTTCGAAACCTGATAGTGTAACTTCAGGAAATTTAGAATTGTTTTATGAGGATAATGGTAAAATTAATATGACGAATATGATGCTTGGAGATACTCTTTCTAAAACATTTTCAGTTGAAAATACAGGAACAGATAATGTTAAATATCAAGTTTATTTATTAGATGTAAAGAATACGTTAAATAGAAGTCAAGATTTATTATTTACTGTAGAGTGCGTTTCAAATAAAAATATTTCTTGTAATGGGTTAAGTGAAAAGACATTTCCTGTTGAGGATTTAAAAATTTTAGAAAATTCTATATCAATAAATGAAAAACAAACATATACAATAAATATTTATTATGTTAGATCTGAAGATAATCAATCAGAAGACTTTGGAAAGATGTTTTCTTCAAGAATTAATATAACCCCACTTCCTAATCAATAGTTTAAAAAAAATATATTTTTAAAGTTTTTAAATTATGCTAAAATACTTTAAGAGGTTGGTTTTATGGAAAGATTACAAAAAATTATTTCAAATAGTGGATATACATCAAGAAGAAAAGCTGAAGAATTAATAAAATCTGGAAAAGTAAAAGTAAATGGAATTATTGTAACAGAATTAGGAACGAAAGTTAATAAGACAGATGCTATTGAAATAAATGGAACTGTATTAAAAGTAGAAGAAGATAAAGTTTATTATTTGCTTAATAAACCTTCTGGAATAATATCATCTAGCCATGACAATTTAGGTAGAAAAACAGTAGTTGATTTAATAGATACAAATAAAAGAATATATCCTATAGGAAGGCTAGATTATGATACTACAGGATTAATATTATTGACTAATGATGGAGAACTTGCAAATATACTAATGCATCCTTCTTATGGTGTAGAAAAAAAATATGTAGCTAGATTAGATAAATATTTTGAAATATGTGATTTAAAGAAATTGGAAAAAGGAATAATTATTGATGGAAGAATTTCAGTTCCTTTAAAAGTTAAAGTAAAGAAAAATGATAAAGTAAAAAATTATAGCGTAATAGAAATTACTATTCATGAAGGAAGAAATCATATTATAAAAAATTTGTTTAGTGAGTTAGGATATAATGTTTTAAAATTAAATAGATTAGAATATGCATTTTTAAATTTGGAAAATTTAAGAGTAGGAGAATATAGAAGATTAACTATAAAAGAAGTGAAAAAATTATATGAATATAAAAGAAAAAATACTAATAGAAAAGTTAGATGATTTTGGAAGAGGAATAGCATATATAAATAATAAAATTACTTTTATTAAAAATGCTCTTCCAGAAGAAATAGTAGATGTAGTTTTAATTAAAGAAAATAAAAAATATAATGAAGCAAAAGTAGTAAATTATATAAAAAAAAGTAAAAAGAGAACCGATGTAAAGTGTCCATATTATAATAATTGTGGTGGGTGTAATTTAAGACATATTTCTTATAATGATACATGTAATTATAAAATAGAAAAAGTTAAAAATTTATTAAGTAAATTTAGTGATATTAATATAAATTTAAATATTATAAAAAATGAATACATATTAAATTATAGAAATAAAATTGAATTAAAAATAAATGATTATGATTGGGGATACTATGAAACCAAGACAAATAATTTTGTAAGCATAAATGAATGCTTATTGGCTTTAGATTCTATAAATCAAGTAATTAAGAATAAAGACTTAATAAAAATAAAAGATGGTTCTATTATTATTAGAAGTAACTATTTAAATGAAATATTAATAGTTATAAATTCTAATTCTTTTATAAATATTAATTTAGAAAAACTAAGAAATTGTATTAATTTAAAAGGAATAATTTTAAATGACAAAGTATACTATGGAGAGTCTTATTTTTTTGAACAAATTAACGATTATAAATTTAAAGTAAATTATAATTCTTTTTTTCAAGTTAATTTATCTATAGCAAAAAACATTATTGATTATATTTTAGATAATGTTTCTGGAAATAATTTATTAGATTTATATTGTGGTGTAGGTGTTTTAGGGCAATCTATTTCAAAGAATTTTAAAAAAATATATGGAATAGAAATAAATAAAAATAGTATAGAAGATGCTAAACATAATGCTATTATAAATAAAATAAATTACGCTAATTATATATGTGGAGATACTTCAAAAATAATAGGAGAAGTAAAAGATAAAATAGATACAATAATAATTGATCCTCCTAGAAGTGGATTAGTAAAAAATACTATTGAAGATATCCTAAAGATGAAAGCGTTAAATATAATTTATATTTCGTGTAATCCAGTTAGTTTATCTAGAGATTTAAACGTTTTAAAAAAACATTATAATATTGAAAAAATATCTTTATTTGATATGTTTAGCTATACATATCATGTGGAATGTGTATGTATTTTAAAATTAAAATAGTGAGGTTTATATGGATAATAAAGAATATAATCTCCTTAATGAAAAAGATTTAATTTGGGGAAGACGTTATACAAATGATTTAGAAAAAGAAAAAATATTAGAAGGACATAAAGAAGGACCTTTTGTAATTATAAAAAAAACAGATGATAAAATATATGCATTAAATTGTGAAAGTAAAAATGTTGAATATAAATTACCAAGGTATAAAATAGATAAAAATAATTATTCTTTAGCTAAAGATACATATGTGTATTTAAAAAATACTATAGAGTTTTCTAAAGATAGATTTATAAAAAAACTTTCTAAATTAACTGATGAAGATTTTGAACAATTAAAAAAGGCAATGTACGTTTATGTAAAAGAAGGAAACAAAATAAATAATATATCTTTAGATGATTTAGAGTTTAAAATAGGTATTGGAGATGTAATAAATTATAAGGGGTGTCTTTTTTATATATTTAAAGAAGATAATGAAGATTTTTATTGCTATCAAATTTTAGCTATTAATAAAAATAAGAAACAATCTATAAACTTAAATGATCATTTATATAAGTTTAATTTTTCAGGTTATAAAAAAATTTCTAAAAGTGAAGATATTGAATTTATTAATTTTGCTAATAAAAATATGCAAGAATTAATAAAATTATATGCTATAAAGAAAATAGACAACATTAATACAAAAAATATTTTATCTAGAGGAAAATTAATTGAATATAATAATGAATATTATATTATATATAGTGAATACAAGAATATGTTGTTAGCATACAAAATATATTTATGTAATAATCTTCCTTTAGAAAAAAAATTAAAACAAATAGAAATAGATAGTGGAATCTACTTTACTGAATTTGAAACTTACGAGATTTCAAAAAGCAATGATATAAAAGTTTTAAGAACAGCTAGTGAATTTGAAATGCTTAAAATCATAAAAATAACTAAACCACATAATTATTCTAAAAAAAAGGAAACCAAACGTAATGTTAATATAGTTCCATGCACTTTATTATATAACAATGATACGTTGTTAAGATATGTTGTTGTTGAACGAAATGATAACAAGATAATTTTAATTCCATTTGATACTCCAAATGAGATAATAGAATATGATTTGAGATATGATTTTCCTTTTACAATATCAAGAACATTATCCAATATAGAGTATGAAAATTTTTTAATAAAATTAAAAAAATATAATATACAGTATTTAACAAAAACAAATAAAGGTTTATAATCTTTATATAAAGTGAGAAAATAATGAGAGAAGATTTAAATGAATATCAGAAAAAAATATTAATTTTAGAAATGGAATTGGAAAAGTATATAAATACTAGAAAAAGAAAATTTTCTAAATCAACTATTGATAAACAAGAAATATTGATTAATGAAATAAACAAATTAAAAGAATTAGTTTTTACTGATTATTTAGAAAATAGCAATGAATTTAGAATAGAATTAAATGATATAGTTAAAATTAAATTTTTAGATGATGATTATGAGTCATTAATTAAATTAGTTTCCAATAATTCAAATAATATGGATATTCTAGAAGTAGAAATTAATACACCTTTAGGGTTAGCTATATATGGTAAAAAAGTAGATGATGTAGTAGAATATGATGTTAATAAAGAAAAATTAAAGATAAAAATAGAAGAGATAAAAAAAGAAAATAGTAAAATACTAGAGAAAAAATAAGAGGTAATATGTTAATAATAGGAAGTCATGTTTCTTTTGATTCAAAAGAGCAATTATTAAAAAGTGTAAAAGAAGCTATAAGTTATGGAGCTAATACGTTTATGTTTTATACAGGAGCACCACAAAATACAAGAAGATGCGATCTGGATTTAAATAAAGTAAATGAAGCAAAAAAAATTATGATTGAAAATGGAATTAATATTGATAATGTAATATGTCATGCTCCATACATAGTTAATATTGCAAGCGATTTAGATGCTTCAAAATATGATTTTAGTATAAATTTTTTAAAGCAAGAAGTTTTAAGATTAGATGTATTGGGGATAAAATATTTAGTCTTGCATCCTGGAAGCAGTGTAGGGATTGAAAGAAGACATGCTTTAGAAAATATAAGTAATGCTTTAAATAAAATTATTAGTGAAACTAATGAAGTTATAATTCTATTAGAAACTATGGCTGGAAAAGGTACAGAATGTGGCGTTAATATTCAAGAAATTTATGATATTATTGAAAAAATATCTAATAAGGATAGAATTGGAGTATGTTTAGATACTTGTCATTTAAATGATAGTGGTATTGATATCAGTAAATTTGATGATTATCTTGATAATTTTGATATGTTGATTGGTATCGATAAAATAAAATGTGTTCATATAAATGATAGTAAAAATGAGATTGCATCTCATAAAGATAGACATGAAAATATAGGGTTTGGTACAATTGGTTTTGATAATTTAATAAAAGTTATTTATAACGAAAGATTAGAAAGTATTCCAAAAATATTAGAAACTCCTTATGTAGGAGAAAATAAAGAATTTCCTCCATATAAACAAGAAATAGAAATGATAAAGAATAAGAAATTTGATAATTCTTTAATTGAAAATATAATTAATTATTATAAAAAATAAAAAGATATTATGTTTTGTCAATTAAAAAAAACTTATCTTTTTTTTTACTTTTTAATATTATATAATGATATTGAAAGAGTGATTTTAAATGGAAAATATAAAATTCAAATCATTGGAAGAATTATATAATAGATTGAGTTATGCATTAGATACAAAGATAGAAGAAATGAAATTAAATGGAATAGGTTATATTGATAAAGATGATTTATGGAATTATTTAAAAGATAATAAATGGAATAAAAAAACTGGTTTAACTTTATCTGAATGCGTTGATGATATATTAAATACAGATGAATTAGAATATAAAAAATTTGTTAAAGATAAGATGAAAAATATATTGGGTGGTGAACATTAATGGAAATAGATTCGATATTAAAAAAATATAAAGAATTAGGATATGACAAAAAAAGTTTAGATAGAATTGAGAAAGCTTATTTATATGCTGCCGAAAAACATAAAGGTAAAATTAGAAAAAGTGGGGAAGACTTTATTGAACATCCACTAAATGTAGCATTGATACTTGCTGATTTAAATGTAGATGATACTACAATAGTTGCTGCATTAGTACATGAAACAATAAGTGAAAGTGATGCTACTTTAGAAGAATTAGAAAAATTGTTTGGAAAAGATGTAAGAATTATTGTAGACAATTTAACTAAAATTAATAAATTAAAATTAATCGACAATAGTGAATCAAGTAGTTTATATCTAAGAAAAGTATTAGTTGGTTTATCTGAAGATGCGAGAGTTTTAATTATTAAGCTTGCAGATAGATTGCATAATATGCGTACTCTTTATAGCTTAAGTAAAGAAAAACAAAAGCAAAAAGCTATGGAAACAATGAATGTTTTGATTCCAATAGCACATCGTTTAGGTATTAATAGTATAAAAAGCGAACTTGAGGATTTGAGTTTAAAATATTCTAATCCAGAAGTATATCAAAGTATATTAGAAAAACTTGATGGAACTAGAGAAGAGTTAAATGGTGTTTTGAATGAGATGATTGCAAGTGTTTCAGAAATTTTAAAAAATGCAAATATAAAATTTACGATTAAAGGTAGAGTAAAGAGCGTTTATAGTATTTATACGAAGCTTTCAAC
This sequence comes from uncultured Bacilli bacterium, assembly GCA_947626515.1. GTDB lineage: Bacteria > Bacillota_I > Bacilli_A > RF39 > UBA660 > UMGS1124. The sequence continues at coordinate 13,859 of CANQSL010000014.1, read as the reverse complement.
TGGTAGAAAATGGAATGATATTTATGATATTCTTGCGATGCGAGCTATTGTAGAAAAAGAAAGTGATTGTTATTTAGCTGCCGGATTGATTCATTCCAAATATAGACCAATTCCCAAGAGATTTAAAGATTATATAGCTATGCCTAAATCTAATATGTATCAATCATTGCATACTTCAGTATTTGGAATAGATGGACATATATTTGAAATACAGCTTAGAACTAAAGAAATGGATGAAATAGCTGAAAATGGTATAGCAAGCCATTGGTCATATAAGGAACATACTTCTAGCAATATAAAAAATCTAATGGATCAAAAATTAGAGATGTATAGAAACTTAATAGACAGCTATAAAGAAGATGTAAACGACGAAGTCTTTGAAAAAGCTATGAAAGACGAATTATTATCTGAGCTTATTTATGTATTTACTCCAAAGGGAGATGTAATGGAGTTCCCTGTTGATTCTACACCTCTAGATTTTGCTTATAGAATACACTCTGATATTGGAGAACATACAGTTGGCGCAATAGTTAATGAAACGATAGTTCCGCTCGACTATAAGTTACAAGATGGGGATATTGTAAAAATTAAAACAGATGCTAATGCAACTCCTAATAAAGATTGGTTAAATATAGTTAAAACAAGTCAAGCAAAAAATAAGATAAAATCATACTTTTCTAAAATTGATAGAGAAAAATATATTCATGCAGGAGAAGAATTATTAGAAAAAGAAATAAGAAAACAAAAATTATCAATTAAAGAAGTTTTAACTAAAGAGAATATAGAAAAATTGTGTACAGACTTAAAGGTACAAAATTTAGAAGAAATATATTTGAATATAGGATCTTTAAGATATACGGCAACTTATATATTAAATTTAATATATGAAGATAAAAAGAATGTTCAAGATATATTGCTCGATAAAGTATTAAATAGAAATAATAAACAATTAAAAAATTATAAAAAAGATATAATTGTAGATGGATGTGATGATATATTAGTTAATATTGCGGATTGTTGTCATCCTGTTAAAGGAGACGAAATAATAGGATATATAACTAAGGGAAATGGTATAACAATACATAAGAAAAATTGCCAAAATATTAAAGATATAAAAGAAAGATTGATACCTGTTAAATGGAATAATGATAGTGATGGTGTTTATTTAAGTAAGCTTAGAATAACAACTACAGAACTTAAAAATAATTTAGTAGAAATAGTAACTGTTGCAAGTCAAAAGAATGTTTCTTTAACTAGTATAAATGAATTCGAAAAAGATAATATTACAGGTTATAACATAAGTATTAGAGTTAAGGATTCACAAGCATTGGAAAACTTTAAAGAAAGTATTAGGATATTACCATTTGTAATAAAAGTAGACATTGTAGATTAAATAGGAGTTTAAATGAAAGTTATTATACAAAGAGTTAAGTCATCAAATGTAATAATTAATAAAAAAATATATAATTCAATTGAAAAAGGTATGATGGTTCTTGTTGGTTTTACTGATGGAGATAACTTATCAGATATAGAATATATAGTAAAAAAGATAATTAATTTAAGAATATTTGACGATGAAAATGGTATTATGAATAAATCTATTTTAGAAGTCAAAGGTTCTATATTATCAATTAGTCAATTTACTTTATTTGCAGATACAAAAAAAGGTAATAGACCAAGCTATATAAAAGCCATGAAAGGTGAGGAAGCAATAAAGTTATACGATATCTTTAATAAAGAATTAAATAAATTTGTAGCTACTAAAACTGGTATTTTTGGCGCTGATATGACTGTTAATATAGAAAATGATGGTCCAATAACAATAATAATTGATAGCAAAAATAAATAAAAACAATCTAAGTTAATTCTTGATTGTTTTTTAAATTTTATAAAATCTTCTAATTTAATATATTTATTTAATAGAGAAGGTTGAAATTATTTTATCATTGACATAATAAATAACATTTTCTACATCATAGTTTTCTTTAATAGATAAATTAATAGCGTAAGTTACATTTTCTAATATGGTATTTCTATCTATATCTTCTAATATAGATTCATTAAAATTAAGTAATAAAGTATTATCAGATTCATTATAGCTTAATAATTCAGTTTTATTATTTAAATAAGTAATTAAATTTGTATTTAGCATTTTATTACTTTTTAATTCTTTTATAATTATTTCTATTTTATTTATATTATTGTCATTAGTTATTTTAGTAATAGGAACATAGTAATAATAATCTTCATATTTAGATAAATAATATATAGTAGTTTTTGTAGTATCATTTATAGAATTGATATTAAATTCTTTATTAATACCTATTTTTCTATCTAAAATAGTGTTTAGTTTTTTATTGGAATTTGGCAGTGATGACAAAATTTTTCCTTCTACATATATAGATACATTGTCAATACCTTCTAAATTAGTCATTGAGTAAACAATAGCTTCTATCATTTTTTCTTCATTTTTAAGATTAACATTTAAAAACTCTTTACTAAAATTCAATTTTAATAAATTATTTTTTAAACTACATTCTATTAATTTTGTATTTTTAGGTATTATTTTTGCAAATCCTTCTCTAATATATTTGTTAGAATCTATTGTTAAAAGAGATATTATTTCCTTCACTCTGTCTAATGTATTTGTACTAGTTAAGATAGTACTTACACGTGCTATATAATTATTATCATCTAGTAGATAAATTACATTTGTATTGTTATCTGTTTTTTTTATGTTACTTTTTATTGTTTCATTTCTCAAAGGAAATATATGTACTATAGCTAATATTAATAAAAAAGATATAGCGATAACTATTTTTTTAAAAGCTTTTTTCTTTAACATAATTACACCTAATATAAATTATGTTTTTTTATAAAATATATGAAAAAATTTTATATGTTGAAAAAATATTTTTTATTTTATATAATTTAATTTAGGATAGTGATTAATATGAAAAAATTAAAGTTAAAAAAAGGCGCTAAAATAATATTAATAATAATAGTAGTTATTGTAATACTAATTTTGGGAACATGTTTTGGTATAAAAAAATATAATGAATATAAATATAAACAAACAAATGAGTATAAACTTACAGTTGTGGGATATACTTTAGATGAATCAAAAAAAATTATAAATAAACTAAATGATGAAAATGAACTATATTTTGTTAATAATCCAAAAAATGAATATATTATTAAACTTTTAGATGAGACTTATTTTATGGAAAAAAACTTATCAGAATATTTAGATTATATTGAAGAAAATAATAGTAACAGTTTACAAGATGTAGTTGCTATAGTAAATGTACATGCAAACAAAGATTGGTATGATGAAAAGACAGTTAAATCTACTGATTTGTCTAAAGAAGAGAAAATATTAGTTAATAAATTTAATTATTTAGATAAATCATATGTTCCTAAAGATATAGTAAATATAGATTTGTCATATGCTTATAGTGATAATAGTGCAACTAAAATTACAAATGATGCCTATATAAATATGGCAGTTGCAGCTAAGAAAGAGGGAATACAACTTTTAGTAAATAGCAGTTATAGGGATTGTGAATCTCAGCAAGAGGCTTATGATGATTACTATTATAGTGGAGGAACAGAATATGCTGATAAATATGCTGCTCGTCCAGGATATTCTGAGCATCAAACAGGATTAGCTTTAGATATTTTTACTTATAATTCTACAACATCTAATTTTGATAAAACAGATGCATTTAATTGGCTAGTTAATAATTCTTATAAGTATGGATTTATATTAAGATATCCTAAAGATAAAGAATATTTAACGGGATATAATTATGAGTCTTGGCATTATAGATATGTTGGCGTTGAAACGGCAACAAAAGTTCATGAATTAGGAATAACTTATGATGAATATTATGCATTTTTTATGGAATAGTCAACCAAAAAAGGTTGACATGATTATATGTTTATAATATAATCTTATTAGATTGAGAAAAGGAGGCAAATTATGGCTGTTAAATTAAGATTAAAAAGAATGGGAGCAAAACAAAGACCTTTTTATAGAATTGTTGCTGCTGATTCAAGAAGTCCAAGAGATGGAAGATTTATAGAAATCTTAGGTACTTATAATCCATTATTAAAAGAAAATAATGTTACTCTAGATGAAGAAAAAATAGAAAAATGGATAAATAATGGTGCTGAACCTACAGATACTGTTAAAAGTATTTTATCTAAAAATGGTGTTTGGGCTAGATTAAAAGGTAACAAAAAAACTAAATCACCTAAAAAAGACAAACCAGTTAAAAATGTAGAAAAAAAAGATACAAAAAAAACAACTTCTACTAAGAAAGCTGGTAAGTAATGATTGAAGAATTAAAAACATTTGCAGAAGAGTTAGTTAAAAGTCTATGTACTGAACCAGATTTAGTCAAGGTTAAAGATTTTAAAGACGAAGAAGAAAATCCAATATTTGAAATTATGATAAGCGAAGATGATATGGGAAAAGTAATAGGCAAGAATGGAAAAACTATTAAAGCAATTAGAACTTTAATTCAAGTTGCAGCATTCAATAAAGGAGTAAAAAGAGTTAAGATAAATGTTGATTCATTTTAACTCTTTTTTAATAGGAGAAATATGTATAAAAAAGTTTATGTCGAAATAACTAATAATTGTAATCTTAGTTGCAATTTTTGTATTAAAAACAAAAGATTTAAAAAATATATGCCATTAAGTGATTTTAAAAAAATTTTAACGAAATTAAATGGATATACTAAATATTTATATTTACATGTATTAGGGGAACCATTAATGCATCCTCAAATAAATGAGTTTATAAACGAAGCTTCTAAAAATTTTTATGTAAATATAACTACTAATGGTTATTTAATAAAAAATATAGCAGATAATAAAAATATTAGGCAGTTGAATATAAGTTTACATAGTTTTGATACTAAATATAAAATATCTTTAGAAGATTATATGGATAATATTTTTTATGTGGTAGATAAACTAAAAAATAATACTTATATATCTTTTAGGTTATGGGTTAAAAATAAGTATTCAAATGAAATTATTAAATTGATAAATAAAAGATACAATTCTAATATAAAAAAAGTGGATAATATAAAAATATCTAAAAATATTTATTTAAACATACATGATGAATTTATATGGCCAGATTTAGAAAATAATGTACATAATAATAATGGTAAGTGTTATGCTTTAAAAGATCATATAGGAATATTAGTAGACGGAACTATAGTACCATGTTGTTTAGATAGTTTAGGTACTATCAAATTGGGAAATATATTTGAAGAGAATTTAGAAAATGTTATTAATTCAAAAAGATATTTAGAAATGTTAGAAGGTTTTAAAAATAATAAAAAGACAGAAGAGCTTTGTAAAAAATGTAATTTTATAAAATAAATTTGTACATATTGCTTTACATTTTAATATAAATAAAATTGTATTCATTTAGTCAATTTGATAAAATAAATTATAGTAGGAGGTAATTTTATGAAAAAACCATTGACAAAAAAAGAGTTAGTAACAATGCTTTTAAGAGATAAAGAATTGGTTGGGAGAGATGAAGAAGAACTGTTAGATTTATTAGTAGATCAACCAATTTCAATCGATGTAGATAAATTGGAAGATGAAAACATGAAATTTGGAGATAAAGTTGCCGATAAATTATCAGAAGTTGCCGGTAGCTGGGCATTTATAATTATATTTGTAAGCTTTTTAATATTTTGGATAGTTTTAAATGGAGTAATATTGAAATCTCATGCTTTAGATGAATATCCTTTTATATTACTTAATTTAGTTTTATCATGTATAGCTGCTATACAAGCTCCAATAATTATGATGAGCCAAAATAGACAAGCTAAAAAAGATAGTATGAGAAATCAAAATGATTATAGAATAGATTTAAAAAGTGAATTAATTTTAGAAGAACTTCATGATAAAATGGATAATATATTAAAAAATCAAAAAGAAATTTTAAAATATATTAATGATAAAAAATAGGTGATTTTTATGTACTCAATATCCTTTTGGTTTGTAGTTTTTTTCCTATTTAGTGTCTTAGGATATTTTCTAGAAGTTATTTATTGTTATATAATGTCTGGTGAACTGATAAATAGAGGTTTTTTAAAAGGACCTTATTGTCCCATATATGGTGCTGGTGGAATATGCATATTGTTTTTATTAAAAAATTATAAAGATGATCCTATTATAATTTTTGTTTTTGGATTAATAATATGTAGTGTAATTGAATATTTAACTAGCTATATAATGGAAAAATTATTTAATAATAAATGGTGGGATTATTCTGATAAAAAATTTAATATTAATGGTAGGGTATGTTTATTAAATTCTGTTCTTTTTGGAATTGCAGGAGTAGCAGTAGTTTACTTTTTCTTTCCATTAGTAAGCAAAATAATAAAACTTATAAATGAAAAATTATTAATAGTTTTAAGTATAATTTTATTAATAATTTTCTTAGTTGACTTAACATTAACTATTATTGAAGTTAATAAATTTAATAATCAAATAAAAATTATTAATAAAATTAGAAAAGAATTTGTTGTTAAGATACCAATATTATTACAAAAAAAGATTAACCATGCACTAGAAAAATATAAAAGTTACTCAAAGAGAATTATAAATGCTTTTCCACATATAAAAATAAATCAAGAAAAAAATATAAAATTATTAATTAAAGCTATAAAAGAGAATAAAAATAAAAGATAATTTATTGTAAAAAATCAAAGTTTGTTATATACTTTATATAGTAAAGTAGGGATACTGTATGAAAAATAAGAAAGGTTTTATTGCAACAAGTTTAATTTATTCTTTTTTTCTTGTATTTGTAACGTTATTTTTAGGAATTATTGCAAGTTATTTACAAGATAAAATTTATTTATCTACTATAGAAAAATCGGCTAAAGATGGATTGAATCAAAGTATAGGTATAAAAGATATAGAAGTAGGTAGTGTTTTGAAATTTGATAAATCTTTTACAAATTGTTCAACTGGTAGTGTTAAAGATTGGGTTGTAGTAGATGTAAATAATAAAGATAATAAAGTAATATTATATAGCTATGATATATTGAATAGTACAAATAATCCTATTCCATCTAATGGATGTACAAAGCTTAAATCAGAAAATTTATCAAATGACATAAATCTTTCAAATCAAAATCCCACAACGTATAATAATACAATTTACAATTTTAATACTGCTGGAGGTATTTATGCATATTCTTTAAATACTAATTTATATGCTTTTAAAGTTTATGGTTGCGATACTGTTAATTTAAACAATGGATATTCAAAATATAATACTGATCAGATCGAAAATTCACATTCAGAACCAGATAAAAATAATTTTGGAAAAGCTCAAAACTGTATTGGTACTACTAATAATACTTTATATAAAGATAATTATAGGTTGAGGTATGAATGGTCTATATCAGATAATTATAAAGTAAATTCGTCTGGTGTAATAGAATTAAAATAGAATATAAAAAGAGGTAATAATGAAAAAAAAAGGCTTTGTATTAATGGAAACAGTTACTGTTGTTTTAGTTATATCAGTTGCTTTATTAGCTATTTTTTCGTCGTATAATAAAATACTTAATAAATTAAGAGCAGAAAATAAATATGATACTACTGATTATATTTATAGAACTCATTTTGTTAGAAAACTATTGAAAGAAAAAAGTTTTAGTAATGGTACATATAGTTTTAAAGATGCAGCGAGTACTACTAAACCTACTGATCTTTTAAATTATGTATCATCTATAAAAGATGTATTTAATATAAAAAAAATATATCTATTAAAAAATGTGAATAGTCTTACTAAAGAAAAATTAAAAAATTTTGATGGATATATGATTGATTATATTAGAAAATTAGATGTTAATGACAATGATGTAATACTAGTAGTAGAATATAAAGGACCTACTATTAAAGATAAAATGAGTAATGATATATCTGAAACTTTTATAGCTAGTTTAAAATGGGAGTGATAGTATGTTAAATAAAAAAGGTTTGACAATTGTTGAAATAATAATTAGTGTCTCTCTTATTTCTATTGTATTAATTTTTTTATTTTCTTTATATACCGATGTTCAAGATATAAATTATGAAGCAACAGTAAATACAGATAATATGATTTCTAAATCATTAATGATAAAAAGAATAGAAGATGATTTTATAAATTCTCAAGCAATAAAAGCTTTGAATAGTTATACTGAAAATGGAAAAAAAGGAGTAAAATTTACTTTTAATGATAATACAACAGCAACTTTTACCTTATATAAAACTGGATCAAAATATTATATGTCTTATTTACATGACAGAGTAGGTGAAACAATAGAATTAAAAGAAATAGCAGAACCTACTTATAAATGTTCTTTTAAAGGTAAAGATAACTCATTTTTAATAACATTTCCAATAACTGGATTAGATAATAAAGATTATTCTATTAATATTTCTTATTCTGGTACAACTGCAACTGTTTCATCACCATGTTAAAATTAAAAATATAATTATTGATATTGCTATAGCAAGTATTCTAGATTTCAAATATGATTTATAATTCATATTAGGTAGAATACTTTTTATTTGCATATGTATAGATAAACCACCAAAAGATAAATATATTACTGAAAGAATTTCTTTTAAATATAAATTAATATTTAAATATTTTAAATTGTTTAATGCAGTAGTTATTTCTAAAAATCCATTTAATATATTTTTTATAAGTTTGTTTTTTATTGGTAATAAATTTACGATAATGTTAAAAAAAATTAAAGTTCCTAATATCATTATTAGAGTATCTATAGTATTTTTTATAATGTTAGGAATATTTATATTTTTGTTATTATAGACAGATTTTATTAATATATTTTTTCTGTTTCTATATATTAAACCTACTATAATATTAGAAATAATAATTGTAATTAGTATTTTAATAGAAATAAATTTATTAAAAAAAGATAATAAACTTAATATTAATAAAGGATTATAATTAGTCGTAAATAATAATAATTTATCACTTTCTAAAGAAGAAATTAAATTATTGTCTAATAAATCTTTTATATATTTAGCATTAGAGGGACATCCAGTAAAAAGACTTAATGAATATACAAAGAAACCGTAAATAGATGTGTTAAATAACTTATTAAATAACTTGCCAAAAATATTACATATATTTATAATTAAGTTGCTATTAACAATAAAAGAAGTTATAATGAACATTGGTAATAGATTTGGAACTATGTTCTTAAACCATAATAAAGTTGTTTTATATATAGTGATATACATTATGTCTTTTTTTATTAAAATTAATATAAAAAATATAATTATTGTGATTTTTATTAATTTATTTTTCATAATAAAATATATTAATGTTTTCATAATAAATTCATTTATATTTAATATAATTAAAGGGTGATAAATATGAAAAAAATTACAGATGATTTCAAAAGATTTTTAAAGAAGAATTATATAACTATAATTATTTTATTAGCGATATATTTACTTTTTAATATTCAATTTAATTTTAGTTTTTATGCACCTGGTGGACTTATTAATATGAACGATAGAATTACAAGTGAAGATAAAATATATAATAGCGAAGGTACTTTTAATCTTACTTATGTAACTCTTGTCAGGGGAACTATTCCAACTTATATAATTTCTCTTTTTAATCATAGTTGGGATAAAGTTGAAAATAAAGAGATTACTTATGATGGAGAAAATTTAGAAGATACTATGAAATTAGATAGGTTATTATTAGAACAAAGCCAAAGTAATGCATATGAAGTAGCTTTTAAAAAAGCTAATATCGATTATAAAATAGAAAAAATAGAAAATTATATAATAGATATAGTAGAAGAGGCGGATACTGACTTAAAATTATTTGACAATATTTTAAAATATGATAATATAGAATATACATCATTTGAAAAAATGAAGGATTATATAAGTACAAAAAAAGTGGGAGATAGAGTAAATTTTTTAGTAAAAAGAGATAAAAAGGAAATAGAATGCTATGCTAATTTAATAGAAATAGATGGGGAGACTAAAATAGGAGTTGCTTCATATGAAATTAAAAAATTAGATAGTACTCCAAAAATTGAAGTAAAAAGTGAAAGCAAGGAATCTGGTTCTTCTGGTGGTTTTATGACAGCTTTAGCTATATATAATGCATTGACTGAAGAAGATATAACAAAAGGATTAACAATTGCAGGAACTGGTACTATTGATGAAAATGGTAAAGTTGGAATAATTGGAGGAGTACAATATAAATTAGCGGGTGCATATAAGAAACACGCGGATATATTTTTAGTACCAAAAGATAATTATAAAGAAGCTTATGATTATAAGAAAAAAGAAAAATTAGATATTGAACTTGTATCTATTGACACTTTTGATGAGGCTATTGAATATTTAAGTACTTTGGAGGGTTAAATGGTTAAAAATTTTATTACTTATAAAGATTTTACAGAAAATTGTGAAGAAATACCCGATTTAGAAAATATATATTTTATAAGAAAAAGCAAAAAAAATAAAAATTATTATTTTCTACCATTAGAGAGTTTTACAAACGAAGAAATATTAGCAATAATAAAAAAAGAAGAAAATTTAACATATGATAAAAAAAATAATTTATTTATAGAAATAGATGATGATTTAAAAACTAGATTTGATAGAATCTTAATAAGAAAATATAAAAATATATATGGAAACGTATATGAAAAAGTAAAATCTCAAAATGATGAAATTTCTTTAATTAAATATAATTGTATTTCTAATATAAGTAATAAAGAATTAGATAATGGAAAAATAGTTACAGTTATGCCATGTATAAGTGATAAAAAACATTATTATATATGTAGTGATAGAGAAAATTATTCTACACTTCAGAGTAGAAGGTCAGAGCTTCAAAATATGGCCATAGCGAGTGATTTGTATTTTCATACTAATGATACTGACTTATTGGAAAATTATAAAGATGATTTAGTAGTATTTACGAGAATCGATTCCAACAAATATGAATTAAAAAATGTAAAGTTATTTATAATAGATAGTATTCCAACTGACAGAATTTATAATTTGACTTCAAAAAATTATAATTGCTTTTTTAAGATAATGGATAGAGCAATTCCTGTAAATATAGTTGAAAATGGGAATGGCTACAATTTAAATATTGAAAGTATTTTAGACAATGAAAAAAAAGGTTATATAATTATGAATGATATCATGGATTATTTATCATATTCAAATGATATAGAACCTTTTATTAAATATATAAATGTTTATGAACTAATTGATGGAGTATATGAAAAAACATCTTTAGAACAATATCTTAAATCTAGAAATATACTTAAATATATTAAAAAACCTAATAATTAAAAAAAAATCCATCAAATGGATTTATTTTTTTATGGCGGAGCAGGAGAGATTCGAACTCTCGCGCCAGTTGCCCGACCTACACCCTTAGCAGGGGCGCCTCTTCGGCCTCTTGAGTACTGCTCCAAGCCCGATAAATACATTCTACTATAAACTCTTATATTTGTCAATTTGATATTAAAACTTTTCTCATTTTATAATTTTATTGAATAATTTAAATATTAATTATGATATAATAGTAGCCATTACAAAGGAGAATTTTGTGAAATGAAAGAAAAATATTTGACATTAGAACAAAATACTTGTGCAGCTAGAATATTCTTAAATACTTTTGGACTAATTTTAGAAAATATAAATGCTATAGACGAATTTTCAAAGATAAAAATATTTGATAAAGATATGAATGAAGTGGGTAAGCTATATTTTAATAATGGTAAAGTTATAATGTCTGCAAATTATAGTAATAATATTTTAGATGCAAATTTTGATATGGCTAAAATATCAAGTTTTATTGATCCAGAATGCAAAAATGCTTCATTTGCTTTATTTGGTGATTGGGCTAGCAAGATTATTTTCAAAGTTCAAAATAAAAATAATATAAAATTATTTGGAGAATTTTTTATAAGCTGTTCTCTAGATACTGAATATGGAGTAACATGTCATTGTCATCCTTTAATAAATTGTGAAGTTCCAGAAAAAGGTAAAATAATTTTAAAAATGTTAAGAGATGGAAGTACATTTAGTTTAGAAATTTTTTCAAAAGATACTTATGAAATAATAGATGTAAAACCTTGGGATTGGTTAAATGGTTTTCTTCTTCATGATATAAAAAAAGGAGAATATGATAAAGAAAAATATGGATATCCTTATAGAAAATATGCTGGAATTTTTAATGGTGCTGAAAGAGGAGAAGATAAAAATAAATTACATGTATTTTTAAAGGAAGAGGAGTATTGTAATCAACTAGCTTTAAGAGACGAGCTTTCATTAAAGGCTGGGGATGATGATTCAGAAGAAATTTTATTACAAAAAGGTAGATTAATGCAAGATTTAGATCCAAATATGTTTGAAAAAATTAAAAATTTAAGAGAAATATTAATGATTGGTGACATATCTTTATTAGATAATTTAATTAGTGTATGCTATGATGATTATACTGATGAAGAATTAAATGCTTTATTAGGCATAAATAGAAAAAAAATGAATTATCAAAATAATACAAATAATTTAGTTGATTCTTATTATGAAATTGGAATTAATTGTTTTTTCCAACAAGAAATATATAAAAAATTATTAAAAACAAAAAAATAATTACATGTTTTATTCTATTACTTAATTAAAATATATTTAAAAATGACTTTTGGTAAGTCACTTTTTTTTAATATTTCTTGTGAAATCTACAACTTTTTAGATTATTTTATTAAAAAAAGAAAAAGTAGAATTTTAATTACTTTTTCTCATTTTGAGGATGCATTTTTTTTTACTAATTTTGGTCCTTGTTGTTCACTCATTTAATGTTATATTACAGCATATTTTTTTAATTTTATTTTTGTAAATAATCTTTTAGCATTTTCATTAGTTATCTTTTCTATTTCTTCATATGAACTTTGTCTTACTTCTGCAAGTTTATTAATTATATATTTTATATTTGAAGATTCATTAATTTCTCCTCTTAATGGCTCAGGAGATATGTAAGGACTATCTGTTTCAATTAAAAATAAATTATTTGGAACGATTTTAGCAATTTCGATAGATTTTTTAGCAGTTTTATAAGTAATTCTACCTGCAAATGATATATAAAAATCATTATCAACTAAATATTTTAAATCTTCTAAATTTGGTTGAAAACAATGAAATACACAACCATATTTTGGTTTTGCATATTTTTCAAAAATATCAATTACTAATTTATTACAATTATTAGAATGTATAATTACAGGTAACTTTAGCTCATTAGCTATTAATATTTGTTTTATTAAATATCTTTTTTGCTCTTCAAAATTACTTTTTGTGTTATCTAAACCTATTTCACCAATAGCAACAACACTAGGATTGAGAGCTAAATCATATAAAGTTTTTAGTTCTTGAGATTCAATATATAGTGGATGGATACCAATAGATGAAAAAAATTTTGGATTTGATTTTGAGATATTTATTGCTTCTTTTGATGATGCTATATTTAGTCCAACATTAATAACGCTTTCAATAGATGAATTATTATTTATAGAATTTATATATTTTTTTTTATCTTCTAAAACTATACTATTAATATGCATATGTGAATCAATTGCCACATTACCACCTATTTTCTAATATGCATATTGGCTCATCAATATGCAAGTATGTTTTCTTAATTGTCATAACTATTTAGTATTTATTAAATTTTTATTTAAATCTTCTAATTCTTTTATAGATTTATCATTTGCTAATATTTTCATTTGCCTAATAGCTGAATTATT
>CANQSL010000013.1 GCA_947626515.1 uncultured Bacilli bacterium | reverse complement strand
ACAAGAGAAAAAATTGTTTTTTCTCTTATAATTTCAATATTTTTTTTAAAATTGCATTTTACTATTTAACTAACTATGGTTTCTATTTTTACTCCTATTTTCCAAGTATCAATCAATCTGGTGCCCTAAAGGAAGACGTACAACAACTTTTTGGCAAAATGAATAATAGTAATAAATCACAATTATACTTTATATTTTTCAATATTAAATTGTAAATAATTTTATAATATTTATTTAATATTTTTATTATTATTTTTACTACTAATTTTATCAATAAGTTCGTTGATTGTTATATTAGTACCGTCTATATTATAGTCATCATACAAATTATCATAAGAACCAATTACAGTCATAAAATCATTTATTTTATCATATGGAACTTTATCATTTTGTGTTGTACAATTTTTTTTATAAACATTTTTTATAAATAATGAAATAAATTCTTCGTTATCTGTGATAAGATTCAATCCGCATTGCTCAATTAATAATCTTAATAAATATAATATCTTCGACATTCGTTCTGTTATATTTTGTTCTTTATACAAGTATGAATAAAATCTTGAATAACAAACTGCTAAAATATCCATCGATTCGTCAACCATTTTTTGGTAATTTCTCTCCTTTTTATAAAAATCGCATAATAAAATACTTTTTACTACCATTGCACTAAAACCAAAAAAATCATTTTGATATTCATGATTATTCATTCTCGTAATCGAATTGGAATCAACATTATATGAGTAACCTATTATTCCAGCAGATTCTACACTTGGTAAATAGTATCTCAATTTTGCTTCAAAAAAACTATCTTCTTCCCACCTTAAAATTTCACTAAATCTAATGTTATTCATTAATAAAAATTGTCTTTTAATAAAAATACCAAAAATATATGCATTGTTAAATAAAAAACTTCTTCTTTTATTTCCAGTTTCTTCATCAAAAATTTTCGTTGAAATAATATCATTATTAGTTAATTTTTTACCATTAAATATAGATAATACCGTAGAGTTATATAAAGAATCTCCACAATCAAGAAAAAAAACAAAATTACCATTTGAATTATCTAACGCAACTTGTCTAGCATTTCCAGGACCTTTATTTTCTGAAAGCTGAATAAATTTTATGTTTAATTGTGGATATATTTTAATTACTTCATCCCAATCTATCAAATTATTTGTAGAACTATCATCCACTATAACAACTTCTAATCTTGATAAATCATAATCACTTTGTTGAACAATAGAATTTAAAGTACATGTAATTTTTTCAAATGTATCATTATAAGTAGGTATAATTATAGTTAAATCTTTTTCCATAATATTACTCCTTATTTTTAATTATTTCCTTATTATTTTAATATACCATATTTAAAACACATAATTATTTTCATACACATATTGGTTGTCAATATGCAAGTGTGTTTTCTAAATTGACATATATCAATTTAAATCATAAATATTATATCAAAATTTCTAACATTTTAAAACTCGAACTACAAAAGTTCGAGTTTCCTATCAATCTGGTGCTAGATATAGGAATTGAACCCACAACCTACTGATTACGATTCAGTTGCTCTACCGATTGAGCTAATCTAGCATGGCTGCCCCGGCAGGATTCGAACCTGCGGAATGATGGAGTCAGAGTCCATTGACTTACCACTTGTCCACGGGACAATAAGAAAGTTAAAATTTTATTCTTTCTTTAACATAATCTACTAAATCATCAATTTTTATTTTTTCTTGATTCATTGTATCTCTATCTCTTACTGTAACTGTATTTTTTTCTAAAGTTTCATCATCTATTGTTATTGCAAAAGGAGTACCTATTGCATCACTTCTTCTATAACGTTTACCAATAGTACCTGATTCATCATAAAGACACATAAAATGTTTCTGTAAATTTTGATATATTTCTGTTGCTTTTTCGCTATGATTTTTCTTTATTAATGGTAAAATTGTTACTTTAATAGGTGCTAAAAAAGGCTTGATTTTTAATACTTCTCTTTCTTCACCATCTGATAAAGTTTCTTTTTTATAGCTTTCAAATAAAATAGCAAGTACTGTTCTATCTAATCCATAAGTTGATTCTATAATATAAGGTATATATTTTTCATTAGTTACTGGATCTAAATAGTGTTGACTTATACCACTATATTTTTCATGTTGTGTTAAATCAAAATCAGTTCTATTATGAGTACCATTAATTTCTCCCCAACCAAATGGAAACAAATACTCAATGTCGCATGCAGATTTAGCATAGTGAGCTAATTTTTCATGATCATGAAATCTTAATTTATCACTAGGCAAACCTAAATCCATAAAAAAGTTTTTTCCATATTCTTTAAAATATTCATAAGTTTCTTGATCTGACCCTTTTTTACAAAATGTTTGATATTCCATTTGTTCAAACTCTATAGTTCTAAATGTAAAATTACCAGGAGTAATTTCATTTCTAAATGCCTTACCTATTTGTCCAATACTAAATGGTATTTTAGCTCTCATACTCCTCATTACATTTAAATAATTTACATATTCTCCTTGTGCGTTTTCAGGTCTTAAATAAACTATACTTTTAGAATCTTGTATAACACCTCTATGAGTTTCAAACATTAATTTAAATTGTCTTATATCAGTAAAGTCACAGCTACCACACTTAGGACATGGTATATTATTATCTTTTATATATTTTATCAACTCTTCATTACTTAATTTATCACCAATACTAGTTCCAGTAAAATCATTAACTAAATTATCGGCACGATGTCTTGTTTTACAATGCTTACAATCAGTTAATGGATCCGCAAATGAATCGACATGACCTGATGCTTCCCATACTCTAGGATGCATTAAAATATCAGCATCTAATTCATAAGCATTTTGTCTTTCTTGTATAAATCTTTTTCTCCATGCATCTTTTATATTATTTTTAAGTCTTGAACCTAATGGACCATAATCCCAAGTATTTGCAAGTCCACCATATATTTCACTTCCTTGAAATATAAATCCATATTGTTTACAATAATTAACTATATCTTCCATATTCATAATAACTCATTCTCCTTTAGATATTCTTCTACACTTAATTTAAATTCATCTAAGTTAGTAACTATATCAAAATAATCTCTCAATCCCTTTGATATAAACCCTTTCCTTTCTGCTTCTTTAAACCATTCCAAAATTGTATCATAATAATTATTATAATTTACTAAGATTATTTTTTTATTTCCAAAAGAAGCCCTATATTCTTCTATAGCAGAAGTAAACTCTGCAAGTGTTCCGATTCCTCCAGGTAAGATTACTATTAAGTCACTTCTAAAATATAACTTTTTAAATCTCAATAAAGTGTCAGATACTAATACACACTTAGCTTTTGGAATTCTTCCAAAATCCTTTTTATATTTTGGCACTGTATAAGCATATACTTTTCTTTTGTGCTTTGTAAATCTTTTATAGCAAGTTCCCATCATTGAATAATTTGCTGCTCCAAATAATAAATCAAATCCCATGACAGCTAAATATTCTGATATTTCATCTGCTAAAATATAATATTTTTCACTAATATTTAAATTGGCAGCACTTGCAATAAAAACTTTCATATGTACACCTCATTAATCTTATTCTAGTTTATTATATTTTTTCCTTTTTGTAAATATTATGTTATATTATTTATGGTGGTTTTATGAAACTAATTGGCACTAGTGAATATATTATAAAAAAGAGTAAATTTTTAGGTTATTTATATGAAATTGACTCTTTAGAAGAAATAGATGATATTTTATTAAAATTAAAAAATGAGCATAAAAAAGCAAGACATTTTCCATATGCATATAAACTAAATAATAATGCTAAAAAAACTGATGATAAAGAACCAAGTGGTACTGCCGGCAATCCAATCTATCAAGTTTTAGAAAGAAATAATTTAAATAATCATTTATTAGTAGTAATTAGATTTTTTGGAGGTATTAAATTAGGATCTGGTCCACTTTTAAGAAGTTATTCAAAATGTGCAAATGATGTAATAAAATAAAAAATCATGAATAGTATTTATTAGGTGATCTAATGAATACTTTTTTTAAGTATATTAAACCTATGATAATATTTTTAAGTTCTATTGTTTTAATACCCCTACTGCTAACAATATTTAATATTTTAAATTTGAGGACAAATAAAATTATAACTATAATAATTGGTGCAATCCTTATGTTAATTTTAGGATTCTTAACAGGTAGAAAAAGTGAAAGTAAAGGATATTTAAGTGGGCTTTTATTATCAATAATTTGTATATTTATATTTGTTATTTTAGCATTAATATTTAGTATAAAAATTAATATAAACTCATTAATTTATTACATTATTTTAATATTTTCATCTATTTTGGGAAGTATGATTGGCATAAATAAAAAAAAGAAATAAACCCTAAAAAGGGTTTTATTATTTTATTAATTTCTTTACATCAAATATATCTTTTAATTTATCTATATCATAATATCTAATAGTAGTTGGATAATTATATAATATTGAGTATAGTATTATTTCATTATCGCTATAATCTAAATAACTATTTTTTATTTTATTATAATTTTTTATTAATTTATTTTTAGATATAATTAAACTCCCTATTTTATATGACATATCATTGTAATAATAACTATCTAATATACTTAAATCTACATCTTCGTAATTAAATGTATTACTCGTAGATAATACTTCTAATATATCATATGGTATTAAATCACAATAATTTTCTATAATAGTTTCATTTACTTCTTTATCAGTTAAATAAAAATCTTTTTCGTTTTTTAACTCTTTTATTAATTTATTATGTTCATTAAAAACTTTATTACCTAATAATTTATTTATTATACATCTCTTAGGTATTATATAAGAAAGTGGTATACATAATATTATATTATTTTTAACTAAATCAAACTCGTCTATTTCAATAAATCTATCTAATATATAAGTATAATCATTTTCTAAAAATTGATAATTATAACATTTTTGAGATAAATCTATACCATAGTTTTTATAACTATTTATTATATAATTTAATTTATTATTATCATAAAATAATATTTCTTTATTATATTTAGCTACAGACTTTATATCTATCTTATTATCTAATAATAATTGTATATTTTTTAAAAAGTTTTCTATAAATAAATTATTTTTTAAATTATTTATATTTTCTAAAAAGAATTCTTCACTTATTATATTTTTTATAAATAAATTAGAAATTTCTTCAATTTTTTCTAATTCTAATTTATTAATAATAAAATAAATAATATTGCTATATTTTTTTATTAAATTCATAGAGTTAATATACTTTAATTTTTGCAAAAGAATATTCTCTTCTACTTCTATTTTACTTTCATCTAAATGCAAATTATTTTCTAATAAAATTTTTCTTATTTTTGATATTTTATTATTATTATACTTTATATTTTTTTCTTTTACTATTCTATATTCTTTAGTACTAAATTTATTATTGTAAATATAAACCATACTTAATAATTGAGGATCATCAAATAATTTTTCTAGCTTTTTAGTATCAAATAATTCATTCCTTTTATATGAATCAATCAAGTTTTTTAAAGTATAATATCTTTTGCTTTTCAATTGATAAAATTTTTTACTATTACTTTCTAAAGAATTTATATAATTTGATATTTTGCAAATTAAATTAACTATGTCTTCATACATACCAGGATTAGTATTAATTTTATCTTTAGCTTTATAATACATTTTTTTTAATCTTCTGTTATTAGCTTGTTCAATTATATTATTCATATATTCTTCTTTTTCAAGATTAAGCAAAAAATTTATTGCATACAATACCGAAACTCCAGAAGAACTAGCGATAAGACGCATAAAAGTATTGCATGCATCAAAATCAATTTCTTCTAATTCATTATTAAAATGTTTTATCAAGAAAAGTTTTGATGCTAATGAAAGTGGAACTTTTTTAAAACTCTTTTTTATTTCTTTTGCAGATTCACCAGTAATGTATATTTCATCAGTTTTTTTAGTTTCTAAGATTTTTTCTATATCAAAAGCTAATATATCCAAAAATCTAATATCTTTTCTATTTACATCTTCCAAATATTTTTCTATATCTAAAAAATTCAATACTTCATCATTATTAATAGTAGGTATTATTAATATTTTGAAAATTGTTAAAAAAGATTCAGTTTTTAATTTATCGATATTTAATAAATTTTTATATTTTCTTAACTCGTTTAATTTATCATTATCTTCAAATTCGCTCTTTTCTATATTTAATAAAAGCTTATTTATATATTCAATATCCATACATTACTCCCCCTTTAATAATTTCTTTACTTTATCTGAAAAATCATAATTAGATTTTTCTGTTCTATATTTTTTATATCTATTTTTTATTTTTTCAAAAATATATTTATTTGCTTCTTTTTTATTTACTAAAGCTAAAATAACACAATATTTATTAAGCCCTACTCTTTCAAATATAATACGTGTTTGCATAGATAAATCTCTTACTTCATAAAGTCTTAAATCTTTATATTCAGTATGTATTAATCTAACTTTTTTAAATATGCCATCCTTAATTGATTGTATTAAATTATCTATAGATTCATAAGAATCTGGATCATTTTTAATATCAGATATAATATAAGGTTCTCCATTATTTAAATAATAGACTATTTCGTTCTCTATATTTTTTTGTTCTTCTTCAGTTATATATTTATAATTATCTTTATATAGTTTTATTCTTTTAAATATTTTTAAATATTTATCTTTTTCACTCAACCAAAAATTTATTTCTTCTTGTGTTAATTCTTCACATAAATTTATATCAATTTCCTTAATTAGTTTTAAGTAATAAACTAGTAAATTATATATAATAGTTAAACCATCATTATCTAGTTTTTTAGGTAAAATAGAAATATATTCATTATTTTCTAAATTTTTTTCTATATAATAAACATAAAAATCTATATTAACATTTTCTTTTAAATCAATACTATAATTATCTATTGTCTCTTTATTCGATTCTTTTAATTCATAGTTAGTTTCTAATATTTTATAAGTCCTATTATATTTTTCTAATTCAATATTTTCTGATTTTAATTTATTTATTATTTCTTCATTACTTTTTATAATATTAAAAATAATGTCTTTTACTTCTTTAATATCTAATATATTCTTAATTTCGTTATATAAGGATTCCAAATCTTCAATATATCCATATTCATCTTTATATTTATTAATTATATTTTCCATAGTTTCCCTCTTTTTAGAAATCGTATACTAACATAATATTAATGATTTGTAAAGTTATTGCATTTTTATTAGTTTTATGATATAGTACTTCTCACTTGCAAAAGGGGGAAATACTTTGGAAAATATTAAAGTAAATTATATAAATAATCCATTTGAATTACCAGCAAATAAAAATAGACGTAGCTTTTCTGTAACTCCAGATCTAATAGATACATACATAGAAATAATAGAAAAATGCGATAATTCTAAAAAAACTTATTCTTATATTGAAAATGAAAATATATTAAATGTTGATTCGGATAGAACAATTACTATATCTCAAGATGATATAAATAGTTACATACAAAAACAAGATTTAATTACTTTATTAACAAATATCAAAGATGTAAAAAATGATGATGAAAATGTTGTATCAGTTTATACAATATATAAAATTATTGAAAACTTATCTAAAAATATAGAGCTTAAAAAAAATGATTTTGAAAATCAACTTAAAGAAAGACTTAAAGTTTCAAAAACAATTTATATTAATTATGAATATGAAAAAATTAAAATTTGCTTTAGCTCAAACTTTGGCACTAAATATTATGTCTTTTCTGAAAATTTTGGAGATGTCTTTGTAGATTCCGAAGATTATAATGATGATTATGATGGTTCTTCATATACGACTTATCCGCGCAAAATATTAGGTTGCTGTTATGATATTTTAGAAGAATTATTTAAATTTTATAAAGATATTGTCATATATATGACTGAAACCAAATCTTTAAAATCAATAGATGATAAATTTGATGTTTATGTTTCTTTTAATTCATTAGTTGTTTCTAAATCAACTATTCAATGCCGTCAAAACAATACTTTTGAAATAAGAATTGAAGATTTAAAAACTTTTGGTATTGATAACAATAAAAATAATATTCAAAGAACTATTACCAATTTATCTAATTCTTCTAAAATATTAGCTTTAACTAAAGGAAATGAAGTAAATATTTTAAAAAATGTATATGTAAAAATTAATGAATGCCCTACATGGCTACAAAATAGTTTAATTCAAGCAAGAGATAAAGAATTATATAAAAAATTTGAAGTTAATTCTACAGAAGATCTATCTATGGAAAAAAAAGGAATATTTAAAAAAGTAAAAAAATTATTAAAAGGAGAAGAAAATGAATAATAAAATAACAAATGATACAAAATATATTATTTCTTCCGATGTAAATTTTGCAAATGCTTAAATTTTCCTTATAAATACATATTTTTGTAAAGTTATTGCATTTTTATTAGTTTTATGATATAGTACTTCTCACTTGCAAAAGGGGGAAATACTTTGGAAAATATTAAAGTAAATTATATAAATAATCCATTTGAATTACCAGCAAATAAAAATAGACGTAGCTTTTCTGTAACTCCAGATCTAATAGATACATACATAGAAATAATAGAAAAATGCGATAATTCTAAAAAAACTTATTCTTATATTGAAAATGAAAATATATTAAATGTTGATTCGGATAGAACAATTACTATATCTCAAGATGATATAAATAGTTACGTACAAAAACAAGATTTAATTACTTTATTAACAAATGTCAAAGATGTAAAAAATGACAATAATAATGAAAATGTCGTATCAATTTATACGATATATAAAATTATTGAAAATTTATCTAAAAATATAGAGCTTAAAAAAAATGATTTTGAAAATCAACTTAAAGAAAGACTTAATTTTTCAAAAACAATTTATATTAAATATGAAAATGAGAAAATTAGAATAAGCTATGAGAGCGGCTTTAGTACTAAACTGTATTTCTTTTCTGAAAATTTCGGAGATGTATTTGTAGATTCCGAAGATTATGGTAGAGACTATCGTTCATATACGACTTCTGCATGCGAAATATTAAGCAGCAGTTATGATATTTTAGAACAATTATTTAAATTTTATAAAGAGATTGACATATATATGACCGAAGAAAAAGTTTTAAAATCAATAGATGATAAATTTAATGTTTTAGTTTCTTTTAATTCATTAGTTGTTTCTAAATCAACATATCAATGCCGTCAAAAAAATACCTTTGAAATAAAAACTAATAATATTCAAAGAACTATTACCAATTTATCTAATTCTTCTAAAATATTAACTTTAACTAAAGGAAATGAAGTAAATATTTTAAAAAATGTATATGTAAATATTAATGAATGCCCTACATGGTTACAAAATGGTTTAATTCAAGCAAGAGATAAAGAATTATATAAAAAATTTGAAGTTAATTCTACAGAAGATTTATCTATGGAAAAAAAAGGAATATTTAAAAAAGTAAAAAAATTATTAAAAGGAGAAGAAAATGAATAATGAAATAACAAATGATGCTGAATATATTATTTCTTCCGATGTGAATTTTGCAGATGATTTAAATTTTCCTTATAAATACATATTTTTTGTAAATAATGAAGAAAGTGTAAAAAAATATATTAATATTATAAAAGAAAATTCCTCAAATTTAAATTTTAATTTAGGAAAAATAAATTATTCTACAAAATTAAATCAAGTATGCTTTTATACTGACAACGATATTGACACTTTTTTGAAATTAGATGATAATAACGATGATATAAAAAATATCACTGATGAATTGAAAAAAAATAATAGTTTTAATGAAAATCAAAATAATAATATTATATCATTACATAGTGTATTAAAATTTTTAAACAATGAACATTATATCAATCATAATCGATTTTTAGCAAAAGCTAAAATAAAATATGATTTTGCTAAAAAAATTATCACGGTTCTATATAGTGATATCAATATAAAAGCTCAAAAAATAGATGAAGATATAATAATACTATCTAAAGATCAACAAAAAATTTTTTTATTTAAAGAAATTTATGAAGACTTAAGAAATATAATAGAGTTATATGAAAATAATAAAACTTATTTTACTGAAAGTGTACAAAACATTAAACCCGTTAATTTAAATATAAATATTACAATAAATTATAAGGGACTAAATATATATAAATCTATAAATAATAACAATATACTAGATATAATTTATTATTTTAATTCTTATTCTGAGTCGGAAATTGACAATTTATCTTGTTCTGCCAATATATTAGATTTAACTTTAAAACACGAATCATATTTATTAACTCATATTTTTGTAAAGATAGACGATTGCCCTACTTGGATGCGAGAAAAATTATATAATATTAGAAAAGGTGAAATATATACAGCTAATACGATTTATGAAGAAGAATCAAATAATAAAGAAACTAAAAAAGGAAAATTTAAAAAAGGATTAAAAAAATCATGGATATAATTTATAGTGATAAATTTATAAATGTATTTTCAACAATAGTATATGTTGAAAATGAAGAAGAAATAGAAAAATGTATAAACTGTATTAAATCTAATAATGTAAATGTAGAATTTTTTAAAGTTATTTTTTCTAAAGAAAAAAATCAATTATATTTTTATACAAATAGTCCTATTGATACTACTTGTTGGAAAAATAATACTAATAAAAAATTAATAGATAAATTAATTGAAATATTTAATACTTTAAAAATAGATAATGAAGATGAAACAATAATTAATTTAAGTAATGTTTTTAAAGTTTATAGTGAATATTACAATTTCTCAAAAGAAAAAATAAATTATTTATTTTCAAGTACCTTAAAAAATCCATATTATAAAGTAAAAAATTATTTTTATGATGCAGGAAATGATATTTTGAAATTTAGTAGTGATATGTTTTTTCAAGAATTTTTTGTATGTAAAGAAGGTAAAGAAATTTACGTAGAGCCATTTAATGATTATTTAATGAGATTAATTGTAGATCATGAAGATAAAATAAAAGAAATTTTTGATATAATAGAACAAAATAAATTTATGTATAATAAATATATAATAAATTATAAAAGTATAATTATTGAATTTTTATATAATAATATTACTATTTATTCAAAATACAATGAGAGAGATATATTTAAAATAGTTTATGATGTTGAAAGTCAAGAAATATATAATTATTCTAACTCTAATATAATTTGTTTTGCCACTAAATATAAAGAAAAAGATATTTTAAATAAAATATATTTAAATATAAAAGACTTTCCAATCTGTATGCAAGAAAAATTATATTCTCTAAGAAAACAAGATTTATATAATAATAATTCAGTTAGTATTGATAACGATGAACTTTTAAGAAAACAAGATTTGCCAGTTAGTGTTAATAATGATAAAATTTTAACAAAAACAAAATTTTATGATTTTTTTAAAAAAAATAGAAAGGCAAAAAAATGAATATACCATATATAAAAGATGCTAAAATCAAAGATTATGAAATTAAATATAAAAATGATGCAGATACTGTTTCTGATGAATTTAAAATAAATAAATATCAATCTTCTATAGAAATAATAAATATTAATTATTTATTACCTTGTATAGAAACTATTATAAAAAATAACTTAGATGCAGTATATTATGCAGTATCTTATGAAAAAGAAATAGTGCATTTTTATACAGATAAGAAAATTGATTTAAGTTCTTGGACTAAAGAGCACGATATACAAGAAAAAAGAAAATTGACACTTGAAGCTTTAAAAAATATAGTTAATAGTAAAGATATGTTAGAAGATGAAGATTTAATTTCAATAAAATTTTTAAATATTTGTATTGAAAACATACGAAAAGCTTATGATACTGATTTACAAAATTTAACTGATAAAATCAATATGTTGACTGGTAATGAAATAGACTATTTGGGATGGGAAAATGAGAATAATTTTTTTATTGAATTTAACAATCAATGCTTGAGATTTGAAAAAGACGGAGATGATTTTATTTTAAAAAATAGTTATATTCGCTATATAGACCTTTGGGATAATATTTTAAAATTATGGAATGAAGTCTATGATTATTTGTTGAAT
Source organism: uncultured Bacilli bacterium (assembly GCA_947626515.1). Classification (GTDB taxonomy): domain Bacteria; phylum Bacillota_I; class Bacilli_A; order RF39; family UBA660; genus UMGS1124. The sequence goes on along the minus strand of CANQSL010000013.1, from coordinate 19,675 downwards.
ATATATAATTTTTTCTTAAAATATAATAGTTTTTTAACATTTTGTTCTAAAGACTATTTCTCTTTTTATAAATTAAAAATAGTAAATTCTAATGATAATTTGAATTTTAAATTTAGCGATACTAACTGGATTTTATATAAATATTATAAAAAGAAAAATCTATTATATATTAGTTTAGAAAATGAACATATTATCTTTGATAGCAACTATTTTGAGATAGCAAAATACGTAACTGAACATAAAGATATGCTTATTGACAAATTGTATGTTAAAATTAGTGAATGCCCTGAATGGATGCAAAAAGAATTATATAATTTAAAAAAAGAACAAATTTATAAAAATAATATGGTTACAATAGAACGAAAAGAAGTACCAAAAAGAAATTTTTTATCTTTAAAAAAAAGACATTGATCAATGTCTTTTTATTTAGTATAATCACAGCTACTACATTTAACTATATTGTTTTTTGTAACTAATAAATTATTACATTCTGGACATAATTCTCCAGTTGGTATATCCCAAGTAGCTGTTTTACATTTAGGATAATTACTACAGCCATAAAATATTTTGTTTTTTCTAGTTTTCTTTTCTATTAATTGGCCTTTTTTGCATATAGGACATTCTGCTATAACAGTAATTTCTTTTTCTTCCTTTTTTATATATTTACAAGAAGGATAATTGCTACAAGCAGTAAACTCTCCATATTTACCTTTTCTAATTACTAACTCACTTCCACATTCTGGACATAATTCTCCTGTTGATACAGGAGCTTTTTTTTCCATTTTATCAAATGCGTTTTCTACCAATGGTTCGAATTGATCATAAAAAGATTTTAAAACTTTAATATTATCTAATTTATCTTCCGCTATTTCATCTAATTCTGTTTCCATATTAGCCGTATATTCTACATTAATTATATTAGAAAAGAATTCTTGTAATTTATCAGTAGTTTCTATACCTATTTCAGTAGGAATAAATTTTTTATCTTCTATTTTTACATATGCTCTTTCTTTTAGAGTTTCCATAGTTTTTGCATATGTACTAGGTCTACCTATACCTAAAGCTTCCATTTCTTTAATTAATGAAGCTTCTGTATATCTTGGAAGTGGTTTAGTAAAATGCTGTTCTTTATTAATTTTATCTGTTGTTAAAATATCTTTTTCATTTAACTTTGGCAATAGCACGTCTTCACTAGTCATATAATCCTTATAAACTTTAATATATCCATCAAAACTTATAATTTGTCCAGTAGATTTGAATTGATAATCATTATTGTCTAATATTATACTTGTTTGAATTACTTTTGCATCCTTCATAAGACTTGCTAAAGCTCTATAATAAATAATACTATAAACTTTATATTCATCATTTGTTAAATATTTTTTTATTGATTCGGGAGTTCTATTGATGCTTGTTGGTCTTATTGCCTCATGAGCATCTTGAACATTTTCGCTCTTTTTACTTACTTTTACACTTCCCACATAATTAGAACCATAATTTTCTTTAATATAATCCATTGCATCAGTTATAAAAACATTGCTAAGTCTAGTAGAATCAGTTCTCATATAACTAATTAGACCAACTGTTTCGCTACCAATATCTTTTCCTTCATATAACTTTTGAGCTATACTCATAGTTTTACTAGATCCAAAATTAAACTTAGTAGAACAAGCTTGCTGTAATGTAGAAGTAGTAAATGGCATAAACCCTTTCTTAGTTTTTTCTTTAGATTCTATCGATATAACTTTAAAATCATTAGAAAGTTGGCTCAAAACATCATTAGCTTCATCTTCCGTTTTAATTTCTAATTTTTTATTTTTATATTTTTCTAAAGTAGATTTAAATTCATCAAATTCTGCTTCTATTGTCCAATATTCAACAGGAACAAAAGCTTCTATCTCCCTTTCTCTATCTACTATTAATTTTAAAGCAACTGACTGTACACGACCTGCTGACTTGCCACCAGTTTTAGATTGCATTAATTTTGACAATCTAAAACCAATTATTCTATCCAACATTCTTCTTGTCTCTTGACTTCTAACTAAGGCATCGTCTATCTTTCTAGGATGATTAAAAGCTTCTTTTACTGCATTTTCAGTTATTTCATTAAACACTACTCTTTCATAATTTTCATCATTTAAATCCATAGCATCATATAAATGCCAAGAAATTGCTTCACCTTCCCTATCTGGGTCTGTTGCAAGATAAACCTTTTTGCTAGAGCTAGCTTCTTTTTTTAAATCGCTTATTATCTTTTTTTTACCTGGTATTGGAATATAATTTGGTTTAAAATTATTAGAAATATCTATCCCTAATCCAAATTTTCCACTTGTAGATAAATCTCTAATATGTCCTTTGCTCGAAACAACTTTAAAGTCACTACCTAAATACTTACCTATTGTTTTTGTCTTACTTGGAGATTCAACTATTACTAAATTCATTTATGTCACTCTCTTTCCCCTTCTTTATAATTTATCATAATATTTATTAATATGCCATAACTTTTTTATTTGACATAAAAAAAGTTAGACTACTAACTTTTTTATAATTTTAATTTATAAGGATTATATTTAGTACCCTTTCCAGTTAAGAACTTAACTTTACTACTAAATGTTACAATATAACTTGAATGGTTCATATCGCCATAGTATTTTTGCAATCTGTTTCCATAAGGATTGTAAACAATAGAAACATAGGAATTATTTGCTGTAGTCAAAGCATTTGCTTTAATAAAACTTGGATAATAATTATAATCCCAACTAGCTCCAGCAAATAACAATTCATTAACACTTGGATAATTTATATATCTTTTAATACTATTAGAACAATTTAATCTAGGAGTACCACCATTATAATTAAATATTTCTCTTGTTGTTCCGCTTTCATTAGATGAATATCCGTATTCATAAGTAGAATAAGATGTTATATTATTATCAGTACAAAGCTCTCCTTTTACTAAATATTTCTTATTAGAACTGCTTAAATTGTCATAATAATTATCACTGGCCATATTATTTTTTGAAACAAATTGTTCACCTTCCATTATAGCTCTAACAGAACCATCCGGATTAATTCTTAATATTCTAAATAGAGTATTATTAAATAAGACATAATTATCTTGAACATTTCCTCTGTAATAATAATATCTATTGCCACCTTCGTCATATTGAACTAATTCAGCTTCATTATAATTTAATAATTCACCAGGATTTGAAGATGGTCTTGAAGTTATACTACTTTTTCTATAATTTTCATTTGTATAACTTGGTATATATACTTCCCTTGTTGTCAATTCAGATGAAGTCCATGGACGTACTTCGTCTGATGCAAGATAATAAAAATATCTGTTATATTCTGAAGATGTATACTCCGAAGATGTATATTCTGGAGATGAATACCATTCATAATACCACTCATCAGATGTGTAATATTCTCCACTATTAACTTCACTAGAAGATACTTCTCGTGTTGTATAATCATAATTTTTGAAAGATTCTCCAACCAATTTGCTAGCAAGACTTTTATCGTCTTTTACAAATGCATTAGTCGATACCCATACTTCTATTTCTCCATCGTGCATACCAGCTTCTATTTTTACATTATCTTTATTGTAGATACTTTTATCATTTAAATCGCTACCTTTTACATAGCCATTTTCAATAAGCCCTTCTACATTTAATTTTACAGAAGTATTTTCCAAAGCTGCTAATAAGTCATTACATAAAGAATAACTCTGATTGTCATACATTTTAGAACTTAAAAGCTCATCTCTATCTGAAATTGTCAAAGTGTCGCAATCATTTACACCGTCCAAGAAAATTCTAGATGCCTCTGCTATAGCCTTTTCATTAAATGTTACAATAGATTGTTTTGCCTTATTAAATGCACCAAATCCATTTGTAACAACAATTATTATAATAATGCTTAAAATTATAACAATTGCTAATAATTCAACCAATGTAAACCCTTTTTTATTTGTTTCCATAATATTACATACCCTTCTATTTTATACATTATTAATTGTACAGCTTTATGAAGGATAAATCAATATTTTTTTACATTTTTTTTGAATATATACACCCACAATAATTTTGTCTATATAAGTTATACTTATTAGACAATTCTATACTTCTTTTGTATCCATTTTGTTTTTTAAAGTCATTAACTAAATATTTAATATTATATTCTTTCTCTAAATCTAAACCTATTTCATTAATTACATTGCTTAACTTATATGGGCTTACTGTCAAAGTAGTAGAAAAATAATCAAAATTATTAAGACTTGCTTTCTTTGCTGTATATTGAAGTCTTAATCTATAACATTTATGACATCTAATCCCTTTTTCAGGAACATCTTCTAAACCTTTACTTATTTCATGAAATAAATTATTATCGTAGCTACAATCCATATAATTAATCCCATAAATATTTAATAATTTTATTTGTTCTTTTTTTCTCTTTTCATATTCTTCTAATGGTTCTATATTAGGATTATAATATAAAACAGTAATATCAAAATAATCTTTTAATCTTTCTATTACACTAGATGAACATGGCGCACAACAAGAATGTAATAATAATTTTGGTCTATAATCCAAACTTTCAATAATTTCAATCATTTTTTTATCGTAATTCATATTATTCCTCATAAGGCATAAAAACAAAATTAGATTCAGTAGTTAACTTATTATCTAAACGCAATATTCCCTTTCTATCACCAAGCGATGCATATATTTCATTATATTTATTCATAAATTCACAATTTTTTATATTAGCAATAACAGTATTTCCATCATTCATAGTAATCTTAAATACGTTAGTATCTACAATATCATTTGAATTGTATTCAGAAAAATACTCTATAGTAGATATTTCACTTAATATATTTTCTTTTATCTTGCTAAAATTATTTACAAAATCTTTTAATAATTTAGAATCTACACTATTTAAAAGTATTGGTATACCATATACTTTTTTTAAATCATTATTTATTATATCTCCATTACTTAATACAATTTTTTTATTATTTTGGTAATAAAATAATATTTTATTTTCTTTTATTTTTATTTTAACTGTAAAATCAAACCATTTTATTACATCTACATCTTCAACTAAATCAAGTTTTTTTATTTTCTTTTCTAAATTCCAAGAAGTATATTTAAATATAGAAGGATAATTTTCTATACCTGCTGCTTTTATTATAGTAGAATCTTTTAAAATATTATTTCCACTTATCTCTATATGTCTAATAGGTTGTTTTAACAAAAAGAATATCCCACAACAAATGATATATAAACATAGTAAAAAAGCCAAAGTTCTCTTTATATTTAATTTTTTCTTTTTTTTCTTTACCATAACAATATCCCTTTTTATAATTTTTTCAATATATTATAAATCTTTGTACTACTATCTAAAATGCTCAAATTTTCCATATTTTTTTTCATAGCTTTTGCTCTATCTTTATTTAGGCATTCTTCAATACTCTTTTCCAAAATATTTTTTGTTAAATCTTTCTCTTCTATCATAATACAAGCATCATTATTTTTTAAAGATAATGCATTATAATATTGATGATTATTAGCAACATATGGAGACGGGATTATTACAGATGGAACTTTTAGTGCTAAAATTTCACTAATACTAGAAGCTCCAGCCCTACTTACTATTACATCCGTAATTTTTAATAGAGAAATCATATTTTCAACATATGAATATACATGAACATTATTTGGAAATTTATTTTTAATAAATTCATCATAATAATTTTTACCAGTTATATAAATTATTTCATAATCTTTTTTTGTTTTTAAAAAATCTAACATCTTTTCATTAATTGAACTACTGCCAAGACTACCTTGAACAATTACAACTAATTTCTTATCATGATCTATATTAAAATCAGATTTACTTGCTTTCTTTGCTTTTATTGCGTTTTCACTACAAGGATTCCCTGTAAAATATATTTTATCTTTATTTTTAAAATACTTAATACTATCTTTAAAACTTACACCAACAGCATTTACATAACGCTCTAAAACTCTATTAGACTTGCCAGGTATACTATTTTGTTCATGTATAAAAGTCTTAACTTTTAATTTATAAGCTGCTTTTATAACAGGAAAAGTAACATAACCTCCTACTCCTATTACAACATCTGGATTAAATTCTTTAATTATTTTTTTACACTTTTTATAAGCTTTATTAATTAATCCTATATTTTTTATATTTAATAATAAATCCTTCTTACTTAATCCATATATTTCTAAAGGAATATATTTATACCCATAAGTTGGAACTATATCTTTTTCCATTCTATTATGAGTGCCAATATATAAAATTTCACTTTTAGGTTCACTTTCCTTTATTTTGTTTAAAATTGCTAATGCAGGATATATATGTCCCCCAGTTCCACCAGCAGTAATTATTACTCTCATATTTCACCTCTATTAGATTATATTTTAAAAAAAGTATGAATATAATCAATTAATGCAATATTACATTTGCATTAATTGTTTTTCCATTATCTACAATTTGGTTTTCTAAACTCATACTATATTTTATAATTAAAGTATACATTTTCTCTTCATTTTTCAATAAAGTCTCATTTGCTAAAACTATATCTTCGTTTGGAAAAGTCCCACTAGATATTATATCATTATTAACTTTTAATTCATATACAATGTCTTCTTTTCTTTCAAAGGTATTTACTACATTTTCCAAAGATATATCAAATAAAACATCTTTGTCACCAGTATTTCTAACAACAAAAGTTTTATTTAAAGTACTACCAGGTAAAAAATAATCACTATTTGAATTTAATATATTACTACCACCACTATATTCTATGGAAACTCCTTTAACTTTAAATAAATTATTTCTTGAATTATCATTTCCAAGAATTGTTGTTGGTTTATAAGCATAAGAAATAAAAATAAGAGTAACTACTAAAAGTAAAACACACGAAATACTTACTAATAAATATCTTTTTATTCTCATAAAAGCTCCTTAATTTATTAAATTTTGCTGCAATTGTTTTAATGCAGTTAAAAAAGCTTCTTCCTTATCATAACTCATTAATTTAACTTTTAGATCACAATCTTTTTCTTCTTTTTTTCCAACATTATCTATATTTATTTTCTTTATATCTATTTCTTCATTATCATTTGAATAATTTTCATCATAAGAAACATTAAATTTATCTTTATTTCTAATTAATTCATCATAACTTATTATTGCATTTTTTTCTTGTTCTTCTTCGTAATCAGTCAATTTTATATTACTAGGTTTATATTCGTTTTCTAGAGTTTCTTTTATATCATTTAAATAATTTATGTCTTCATTTAAATTACTATTTTCTTCATAATACACAAAATCATCTCTCTTTATTAAATATATAATATATACGAAACACAATATTAATATAAATGTACCAAAAAAGAATATATAATCTCCCATACTTAACGTGTATAAAAAGCCAAATAAGTTTTCTATAATATCTTTCATAAATACACTTCCTCGATAAGCTTATTATATCAAATAAGATATATGTGTAAACAAATAATTATATATTGTTTACAATATTTTTGTAAAAGAAAAAGTAGTATTTTAATTACTACTTAAATAATTTTACTGATTATCTTCTTCTCCATCATATTTTAATTCACTTTTTATATTAACATTATTTATAGCATCAAATCTTTTTGTTATTTTTTCTGTTGTAGTGTGTATATCTTTTACATCTTTACTAACAGTATCTATACTTCTAGATAATTTATCCCATCTATCTTTATATCTATCAAATTCAATTCCTAACTTATTTAGTTCATCGTGTATTACTTTAGCATATTTATCTCTTTCCATATTTTTTAAAATCATACTAATAATAGTTAAAGTACTCATCAAAGTTGTTGGACTAGCTATCCAAACTTTAGATGAATAACTATAATTAACTAAATCTGTATGATACGCATTAATTTCAGCAAATATAGCCTCCGCTGGCAAAAACATAATCGCCTCTCCACTAGTAGTACCAGGAATTATATATTTTTCTCTTATTGCATCTATATGCTTTTTTACATCACTTTTAAATAGTTTAGTTGCAAGTTCTCTTTCAGATTGACTTAAATTTTTATCAATCATTCTTCTATAATTTTCCAAAGGAAATTTACTATCTATACAAATAGTTCCCAATGGTTCTGGAGCAAATAATATAGCATCAGCAATATATCCATTCTTTAAAGTATATTGTGTTTGATATATAGAGTCATTTTTTCCAAATACACTATTTAAAATATAATTTAAATTAATTTCTCCAAAAATTCCCCTAGTCTTTTTATCGGTTAATACACTTTGTAAACTAACTATTTCTCCACTTAAACTATCTATCTTCTTTTGTGCCTCATCTATCTTAGATAATCTTTCTAAAATATTAGTAAACGTCTTATTTGTCTTTTCAAAATTAACATCTAATCTTTCATTTACTTTATCATTGATATTATTTAATCTATTAATTATAGTTTCATTAAGTTTACGAAAATCTTCATTTATAGTTCTACTAAAATTAAATTTAAATTCCCCCAACTCTTTTGTCAAATCAGTTTCTAATTTACCTAATCTTTCAACTGTATCATTATTGCTACCCTTCTTAAAAATACTTATTAATTGTAATAAAATAATTAATATTAATAATACTATCACTACATATATCATTCAAGTCCTTCTTTCTTATTTACAAATTTACTAACAATAAAACATCCAAATAATAACAATAATATAAAAATTATATTTAACGGATCTTTAAAACTATTTATTATACTAGTTCCAATAAATCCCCAAAATATTACTAAGAATATTTTACCTATCAATATTGCAAAAACATACTTTTTTTTACTGATATCCGATAAACCTGCTGCAATATTTACCAAGTAAGCTGGAGTAAATGGCATTGCTATAATCAAACATAAATTTTCAAACTTAATTCTCTTTAATCTTTTCATAATCTTTTTTATATTTTTTTTATCTTTTTTATCTATATAAAAATCAAACCATTTTTTAACTTTAGTTTTAAATAATAAATATGAAAGAAAGCAACCTAATACAGTAAATACATAACTTATTAAAAAGCCTAATAAGCTTCCAAATTTATAAAACAATAACGTAATAAAAACACTTAGAGGCAATATTGGAACTATAGATTCTATAAGTATTAAAAAACAAGATAAAAAATATCCCCACATACCAATACTCATTAAAAAATTAGTTAACCATATATCAAAATTTTGTAGTTTCATTTTAATCACTATATAATTATAGTATAATTTTTGATAAAAAAAAAGATAAACAATAACTTTATCTTATTTTTTATAAGCATCCAATAATCTCTTATATATTCCAGGTTCAACTATATTAATTGCATTTATAGAATTTTCCAATGACAATTTAAAATTTCCTCTCATAAAAGCTTGACAAGCTTTTTCTAACCCAGAATCTATCTCTTTATTATTTACCCTATATCTATTACCATAAATAATAGCATTTTCAGCCATCCAAGCTGTCTTTATTGTTTCATTACTAGTATTATAAAGTTTTAAAACTAAATCCCTAGCAGTATCTACTCTTATATTTAAAGTTTTTATACTTATAGGTTTAGCTTCTAATTCCTTTATCATTTCTCTAATAGCTTCTGTAGCTTCTTCTAATTCTATATAATAACATTTAGGTATAACGGGTAGTTTATAACTAGTAATCTTTTCTTTAGCACTTGATAATATACCTTTAATTTCTTCCAATTGTTCTCTTGCTCTCAATTCATCTTCTTTTAAAGAACCTAAACTTTTTAAAGTATAATCTAATTTATCTTCAGTTTTAGAAATTTTAACATTTAATAATTCCATTTGTTTATTAAGCTTAGAATAAGAAAATAATTTATTTCTATAATCCTCTATAATACTTTCATATTCACTTTTAATAGATTTTCCAGTTAAAGATATTTCATCTATAATTTTTACTTCGTCATCTGTTAAATCATAACTATACTTTATATCATCTATCTTTTTAGATAAACTCATTATAGTATCTAATATCTTTTTACATCTAATACCCAAAGTTCTAGTATAATCCATAAACATTTTTTTACTAACTTTTTCTCTTTCAAAATCATTATATAAATTGTCATAATAATCTAAAATTGTCTTTAACTCAAATATAGAATCTACTAGATTCAAAACATTTAATCTATCAAATATATCTGCTATTTTCTTTTCAGATTCTTCAATATTATGATCGATTTTTAAATAATCTAAATTATATCCTTCTTTTGTCATTTTTTCATATATATCGTGAGTATCCTTTATCTTCTTTGGAATAAGCATTTTTCCCATAATTATGATACTTGGTGCTTCTTCCATTACTATATTTAAATTACCTATGGTATCATCTAAAGCTTTAACAATTTTAGAAACTTCCGTATATGCATTATTTTCCATACTCTTTTCAAAAGCAACAAAAAGTTTATCTATATTTTCTAATTGTAATTCAATAGGACTTTGTATTATTTCATAATCTTCTTTGTTGTTATTATACTTTGTTAAAATTTCTCTATATTTACTCTTTAATTTAGTAACTATTTCTCTATTTTTTTCTTCACTCGTAGTTATTTCTTTTATTTCTTCTAATAAAACTTTACTCTTACTTTTTATATAATATATATCTAACTCTATTTTTGCTAATTCTTTTTCTATTTCTTTATATTTTCTAGATTTAACTTTTTCTTCTACGTTAATAAGCTCATCAGTAATTTTTGGAACTTCTTTGTCTTTTATACTTTTAAATTTATTTTTCCAACCCTCATATCTTTTTTCTAACTCTTTGTTATTAATTAATGATTCAACTTTATTTAATTCACTTAAAATAGATGCACTTATTATTAAATTTTTATCTCTTTCTAATAATTTTAAAACTTCATTATATTTTTTTTTCATATATTTATTAATTATTAAAAACATAGAGATAATAAGTATTACTATAATGATAATATATGCTATGGTAAATAAAACATACGTATTCATATAATACACATCCTTATATAATAAATTCTAACACAATTAATAACAAATTAAAAGTATAAAAAATGATTCTATATAACTAATACTATTACCAACATTAAAATCTTTAAATATTATTAGATTGTATTATAAAAAAATTGTATTAATAATAAATACAATTCTTATTTTATAAATTCTTATTTTTTTTCTTTTCCAATACTCTTTTTGTATATTGCATTCCAAATACTATTAATCCACCAATAATAAAGAATAATTTACTTAATGTTGCAAACGTCATAGCTGGTTGTGGAATATCTAATGTAGTTGGTCCCATAAATATCGAATAAATTGAACCTAACATCAATCCAATTATTGTATAAATTGTTTGGCTTCTAAATTTCTCTAATGCTTTTTTTAACAATTTTATTATTGAAAAAATACCAACTAGTACTCCTAATCCAAATATAAATAATGCTAAAAATGATGAAAAATCGAAATGCAATAAGCTTTTAATTCCATTAATTATAGGTATATAAAGTCCAAAAATCAAAAGTAAAGTTGAACCACTTATTCCAGGTAAAACCATCGCTGATATTGCTATAGCACCTACTAAAAATATATAAAGAGAACTTCCAATAGTTAAATGAGTTATATCTACACTATTTACTGTATTATTATTTAAATATGTTATAAGTATTACTAATAATATACCAATAATTGTAAATATAATATTTAGATACTTTCCTTTTAAATTTTCTTTTTCCTCTATTACAATAACTGGAATAGACAAAATTATAAATCCTAAAAACAATGAACTTACTTCATATATATGTCTTTCAAATACACTCGTAAGTATTAGTATTGACGAAATCATTCCTATAATCCAACCAATACCTAATTTAACTAAAAATTTAATTCCATACTTTCTATTTTGTTTATTTTTAGATATTAAAGAATTTAATGAATTAATAAATTTATCATAAAATCCTAAAAGAAATGCAACTGTTCCTCCAGATACTCCAGGTACACTATCTGCCAAAGCCATAGCAAAACCATAAAAAGCATTAACAATATAATCTTTAAATTTTTTCATATTCTTTATCCTTCCTTTTATATTATATCAATATTATAGTTATTTTATCAATGAAAAAAAATACTTTACTTATATATTTTATTATAATAAAATATTAAACGGACAGGAGGCTATATGCAAAATAATAATTATATAAAAAAAGAAGATTTTATTTTTTTATTTATTGCAATTTTATCTATTAAAGGATTAAATAGTGTTAATATAAGAACATTAATATCTTTTATTAATTATTGTAAAACATATAATAAATTTGAAACTCTTTTAAATGATATTAATTTAGAATTTGTTGATGATTCATTATATTCAAAAGATATATTCAATATAATAATCGATTTAAGTAAAAATAAATTAATAAAATATAAAAATGAAATAGTGAATTTTAATAATATTTCTATTTCTAAATTTATTTCAAATAGAATAGATAATATTGATGAAGTATTAAAATTTACTAATGAATATATTATATTTATGCAAAAAAGTTTAGATGCATTATATTATAATATATATAATGAAGAAAAAAATAATTATTTTTCTAAATCATTAAAATAAAAAAACTAAGAAATTAGTTTTTTTTATTTATTTGTATAATATTCAATATTATTTACATATTCTTGTGCCATTTCATATTCTGAATTATCAAAATTATTCCACATAAAATAACCATATATAATCATAAATATTGCTATACAAATCTCAATGACAAGATTTAAACATTCTAAATATATTTTCATAAAACCCCCAAAAATAACAAAAAGTCCTTACAATAGGACTCTTTTATTTAATATTTTTATGCTAACCAATCCCCATTGATAGCTAAATTATACTACTTTTAATCATTTTTGTCAAATTGCTCTATCCTTGTTTCCTTAATATGATTGATAGCTTTCTCTGTAACCATTCTTCCTCTAGGTGTCCTTTTTATAAATCCTTCTTGCAATAAATAAGGTTCAACTACATCTTCAACAGTAGTCACTTCTTCTCCTATGCTTGCTGCTATAGTTTCAATTCCAACAGGTCCACCATTAAATTTATCTATTAAGCTATTTAAATATTCAAAATCAACCTGATCTAATCCAAACTTATCTACCTTTAATCTTTTTAATGCCTGATTTGTTATATCTAGATCTATTTTACCATCTCCAATGACACTTGCAAAATCTCTTACACGTTTAAAGAGTCTATTTGCAATTCTAGGAGTTTTTCTACTTCTTTTGGCAAGTTCCAACGCAGCATCATCCAATATTGGGACATTTAATATCCTACTAGTTCTTTTGACTATTTCAGTAAGTTCTTCTTCAGAATAATAATTTAATTTTGATACTATTCCAAATCTGTCTCTCAATGGACTTGATAAATCCCCAGCTCTAGTAGTTGCTCCAACTAATGTAAACGGAGGCAAATCAATTTTTATACTGCGAGTATTACCTTCTGTTCCTACAACTATATCAAGTTCAAAATCCTCCATTGCCGGATATAATATTTCCTCAATTATTTTTGGTATTCTATGAATTTCATCTATAAAAAGCACATCACCAGGTTCCAAGCTAGATAAAACAGCTGCTAAATCGCCACTTTTTTCTATACTTGGTCCAGTTGTTGTCTTTATATTTGATCCCAATTCATTTGCAATTATATGAGCTAAAGTAGTTTTACCTAATCCTGGAGGACCATATAATAATACATGATCTAGTGCTTCATTTCTCATTTTAGCTGCTTCAATAAAAATTTTAATATTTTCTTTAACTTCTGTTTGTCCTATATACTCACTAATGTATTGCGGTCTAATATTGTTATCTATATCTTCAATTAATTCTTCTTTAGTTATTATTCTTTCTTCCATAATATCCCCTATTTACCTAATAATTTTAAAGCTTCTTTTATTTGTTCTTCAATAGACTTACTAGAATCCACATTACTTATTGCTTTTTTAATATCTACAGTTTTATATCCTAAACTCTCTAATACCTCAACTAGTTCCTTAGAATCATTTGTAAATAAATCAACTTGGCTTGTTAATTTACCTTTTAAATCTAATATAATTTGTTTTGCAACTTTATCACCAATCTTTGGAAACTTTGTTAAAAAAGTAACATTATCTGCATTTATTGCTTCATAAATTTTACTTATATCACCAGCAAAAAGAGGTATAGCCATCTTTGGACCAATTCCTTTAACATTAATGAGTTTTATAAAAAAATCTTTTTCTTCTAAAGTTTTAAATCCATACAAACTATTTTCATCTTCTCTTACATAATTATATAAGTATACTTTAACTATCTCATTTAATTTAAAACTATATGAATTTGCAACATTAATTAAATATCCAATATTATTATTTTCTAAAATTATACAATTTTTATCATAACCAGTAACGGTTCCTATAATATAGCTATACATATTATCACCCTATAGAAAATATATCATACATTCGTTTGTATTGCAATACTATAAAATAAAAAAGAGATTTACTCTCTTATTATCTTATTCTTGACGTACCAATATTCAATCTACCAGAATATCTAGCTCCCATATCTACAGATTGATTTTCATCTACAGATTTATAATTTATATGAAACTTATAATAATGTACTTGATATGGAGATATACTACTGCTAAAAATTTCCGTATCTGAAGATGGATAAGTGCTTTCAGAAGTTGAATAACAATCTTCTCCAGTAGTTTTAGTACAAGATACAGACCAAACTAAGTCTCCTTTTCTACTAAAGGTATTTACTACATCTCTTATATAAACTTGATACTCTAACGTTGTATTACTATAATTTGTTAATGAAAATTCTTTTGATGCTACCAAATCTCCTGGGAAAAACTCTATAGTTGTCGATATACTGCTACTACCATCACGATAATATAATTCAAGTGAAGCTGCTCTTCCAGAAAAACTATCAGATGTTGGGTTATTTCTTACTGTTGCCAAATAATAAGCATAAGTTAAGCCTACTAAAATCAATACAATTAAGATTATAAAAGTTAAACAAATAATAATATTTCTTTTTCTATTTTCCATAGCAAAACCTTCCTTATTCTCAATTTATAATGATTTTACCACATTTTTATTGCTATGACAATATATTATTTGATAAAATAATTATGGTGATATTATGAAAAAAATATTAAAAAACAATAGTAAACTTTTAATAATTATAACATTTTTAGAAAGCTTACTTTCTATATACCTATTAATTTATATGAGTTATGTAGATAGATTAACTTATATAAAAAATAGTAGCAATTTAACTTTATTAATACAAAATATGTATACCTCAACTTGGTGGGCATTAATAATTAGTATGGTAACTTTAATAAGTATTTTTTCAATTACGAGTATAATATATAAGAAAAATTATCTTCATTTTATTTCAATATTAATTTGGATAACTTTATTTATCTTAGCTTTAGACTTTACTAGAGGTATAAAATATAATATTTCTAACATATGTATTTTTATACCAATTATTCTTTTAAATATAAAGGCATACTTTAATCAAAAAAATAAAAAATAAATAAGAATACCAACTGTGTCGCAAATGTGACACTTTTTTCATTATAAAATTTCATACTAAAAATTAAAAAAATACTCTAATTTTTTATTTTAGAGTATTAAAATTTATATTTTGTTATTCTATGGTATAAGCATTATCTTTTGTTCCATTTCCACTTGTTATTTTTATACCTTTATTTAATACTATAGATGGTCTAGGGTGTCTTGTATCACTTCCTCCTACAGATAAAGATCCGATACTACTTATATTACTATTATTTCCAGTTATATCAATGGCACAATCAGAAGAACCATTATCTATAAGCGATATAGATGATGTCCACCAATAATAAGGTGCGCTTAAATAATAATTTGGATTATTATGATTTTCTAATGTAGTTGATACACCACCTGCAAAGGCAACTTCATCAGCTGTTAGTAAACCAATATATGACAAATTTTCATTTATTTTATTATTAGTTTTTAAAGTAGCATATGTATCAACTTTTACATCACTTCTTAATCTCGCTTGAACATCTGAATATTTTAAAGTTTTATTATACTCATATTCTAATTTATTTCCATCTTTATCATACCAACTTTCTGGTATACTAAACCAATTTTCTTGTTTTAATAAATTTTGTTTATCTTTTAATTTAGTATCAAAAAAATCTGATAAACTATTTTTAGCACAAGTGTTATTATCTGACGTACAATTTTCATAGTCTATTTTATAATAATCATCTTCTATTTTATATCCAAAAGTAGAATTACTTAATATGTTTCCAGCATTTCCATTTGCATTTTCACATGTATTATCTTTATCATAAAGTATTAATTTAATACTTCCATCTCCCTCTATTCGTACGATACGCCAACACATATTATTAAAGGTTAAATAATTATCATTAACATTTCCCCTAAAGTAATATGATCGTCCTAATGTATCTTCTGTTACTGATAGTGTTCTTTCATTTTCTCCACTTACTTCTTGGGCTGGTATTGTCTTTGGAACTGGTGAATATATTGTACTTGTTTCAGATTTTGGATTTATTGCATTATCTACTATATTGTATGCAAGTGTACCTTCATCAAATGGATTTTCATCTATTTTATATGCATTTCCCTTTGTGCCATCTCCACATATTAGTTTTATATCTTTATTTAATACTATAGATGGTTTTATATTATTACTATTTTTAACCATTGTTGTTCCTATTTGACATGGCGATTCAGAAGATTCAATAGGAGATATTATATAAGTTACATCACTAAACTTAAACGATTCATTATCATTAGTACCATAATATGCAGATAATGATAATATTGCTGAACTGGATACGCTACATAAATAATAATTTTTATTCTGTGTATATAATTTTCCTCCTGCAAATGCTACTTCATCTGCAGTTAATAATGCTACATACGATTTGAATGATAAATTTTTTTCTGGTGATATTAATGTTGCAATGCCATTTCGTAATCTATTTCTTGAATCATATAAACAAACTTGATTAGTTACGACGTCCCCACCACAACTTTCTACATTTTGTGATATTCCTGTTCCATTATATTTATAGATTGTTTCAGTGTCTCCAATATTCCATATATCTTCTTTTAATAATTTTTTATCAAAATTATTTTCATTTAACCATGCATCTATTTTATTTTTTATACATGTATCACTATCTTTTTCACATTTTTCATAATCTGCTTTTATTGGATTTCCTTCTGTTTTTTCTCCTTTATATCCAAATGTACCTTTTTCTATGCTTGCATTATCACCACCTGTTGCATTCTTACATGTACTTGTTTTATCTTCTAGTATTAATTTTATACTTCCGTCTCCTTCTATTCTTACTATCCTCCAACACATTCCATTAAAATCTATATAATTATCTTTTACATTTCCTCTATAATAATAACTTCTTCCATAATCATCTTTTGTTACTGATAGTGTTCTTTCATTTTCTTTACTTACTTCTTGGGCTGGTATTGTCTTTGGAGATGGTGAATATATTGTACTTGTTTCTTCTTTTGGATTTATTGCATTATTTACTATATTATATGCAAGTGTTCCACTCTCAAATGGATTTTCATTTATTTTATATGCATTCTCCTTTGTTCCATCTCCACTTAGTAATTTTATACCTTCCGTTAAGACTATAGATGGTCTAGTTCGCCTTTGATCTTGAATTTTGTTTGAATGTAAACCACCAGTATTATTTGCATGAAAAACTTGATCATAATACTTATTTTCTTCATTATATCTTATATGTACATTTAACAAATTATAATTAATTGAAGCATTATTTAAATATAAATTACTATTATTTGTATTTACTTTAGCACCTGCAAACGAATATTCTAAAGCACTTAGCAAACCTGAATATGATTTTATTGTTTTACTACATTTTAAATCTATGTTATTACTTGATATTTTTATAGCAACATCTGTTAAATTTGTATTGTCTACAA
The DNA here is from genome assembly GCA_947626515.1 of uncultured Bacilli bacterium. Lineage (GTDB taxonomy): Bacteria > Bacillota_I > Bacilli_A > RF39 > UBA660 > UMGS1124. The sequence continues at coordinate 1,563 of CANQSL010000013.1, read as the reverse complement.
ATTCTCCTAAACACCATTCTTCTTCTTTTAATAAATTTTTATCAAAAGTATCTATCCACTCATCTAGTTTCTTTTTTGTATCACCATTTTCATAATCAGCTCTATATGGACTATCACTTGTTCCATTTCCTGTATATCCATATGAAGCAATACCTATACTTGCATTATCACCACCTGTTGCATCTTTACATGTATTTGTTTTATCTTCTAGTATTAATTTGATTGAACCATCGCCTTCTATACGAACTATCCTCCAACACATTCCATTAAAGTCTATATAATTATCTTTTACATTTCCTCTATAATAGTATGAAATTCCATAGTCATCTTCTGTTACTGATAATGTTCTTTCATCTTCTCTATTTATTTCTTTTGCTGGTGTTGTTAATGGTTCTTCACTATAGATTGTACTTTCTTTATCTTTAGTATGCATTGCATTATTAACTATATTATATGCTAATGTTCCTATTTCAAATGGATTTCTTGATGTTGTTGTTACACTTCCTATTGTTTCACTTTCATAGGTAAATCTTCCATATGTAAATCCTATTATACTTAATATAATTATTATACTTATCGCTAATATTATTATATTTTTTCTCTTCATAGTTTATTGCAATACTCCTTTCCACGTTTTATTACTTAGATAATCTTTAAAGACTTTAAACTGTATATGGATTTTCTTTTGTTCCATCTCCACTTGTTAATACTATATCTTTATTTAATACTATTACTGGTCTAGCATTAAATGAAATAGAATCAGTTGTATTCCATTGTATACCTTCATTATTACTATAAATAACATATACATCATCTACTCTCGTTGATGGCAAAGACGATGTATGATTTTGAAACAATATATCTAATACCATAAATTTGTTTGGATTATTAAGATAAGTATTTTTTGTTCCTGCATATTTTATTTCTTCTACATTTAATAATCCTATTTTATTTTCATCACATTTTTCTCCATTATGATTAAAATTTAAAGTACTACCATATGCTTTAGAATGTGAAAATGTATTTATATTTCTTTCATTTATTGGATGCTCTACTCCATCATATCCTAAACAAAATTTATCATTTTTTAGTATATTTTGGTCAATATTTGTATTAGAAAGCCAATTCATTAACTCTTGTCTTACTCCTTCTTGTGATTCTATATAATTTTCAACTAACCTGTCTAATCCATCGTCTGTTTTTCTAATACATCCATACCTTGCTTTCCCTATGAATGCATTTTCTCCTGATGGATTTGTTACTGTACTTTCACTACATGACCCTGTTTTATCTTCTAATATTAATTTAATACTTCCGTCGCCTTCTATTCGTACTATTCTCCAACACATATTTCCCAATGTTAAATAGTTATCTTTAACATTACCTCTATAATAATATGTTATTCCATAATCATCTGTATCTTTTCTTAATGTTTTTTCATTTTCTAATAATGATGTATTGTATTCTACTTTATCTAAATTTAGTTTTGTCCTTTCTTCACTATTCTCTAAATATGCTTTCTTTGCATTTTCAAATATGTTATATGCTAGTGTACTTTCTTTA
>CANQSL010000012.1 GCA_947626515.1 uncultured Bacilli bacterium | reverse complement strand
ACAATGAAAATTTATATGAAAAATTCGTTTTAGCAATGAATAGTTAATTTAATCACACATTTTCCATCGCCTGTCGATCTAAAGTGTGTGATTAAAGAATTTGCTGTAATTTCAAGTGAAAATAAGAAAAAGATAACAAAATTTGCTTCCGCAGGTGGCGAAGGTGCTGAAGTTATATATGCATTACGAAATGATGATAAACTTGCTAGTAATATAATAAATGAATTATCTGAAAAAGGACAAAAGATTAGAAAATATTATCAACGTAGATTACCTAGTGATACTTCTAAAGATTATTATTATATGTTGAGAAATACACCTAATGCTGAGACAGTAATTGTAGAATATGGATTTTTAGATAATGCTAATGATGCAGCTAGACTTAAATCTAATTATAAAGATTATGTTGATGCAGTAGTAGAAGCAGTATTAGATTATAAAAATATTCCATATGAAAGTAGTGGATATTATATTGTTAAAAAAGGGGATTCTTTATGGAGTATTGCTGAAAAATTTAATACTACAGTAAGTGAACTAAAGAGATTAAATAATTTATCTAATAATAATTTATCTATTGGGCAGAAATTAAAAATACCTTCTAATGAAGTAGAACCAGAAATTCCTTCTATAGGAAATAATACATATATAGTACAAAAAGGAGATACGTTGTATTCTATAGCTAAAAAATATGGTATTACTGTAGATGAATTAAAAAATACTAATAATTTAGGTTCTAATACTTTAAATATAGGGGATGTATTAATAATACCAGGATTAAATATAGACGAACCAACGACGTATACTGTAAAAAAAGGAGATACACTATATTCTATTGCAAGAGAATTTGGTATATCAGTTAGTGATTTAAAAGATTTAAATAATTTAACTAGTGACAACTTAAGTGTAGGCCAAGTATTGTTATTGCCAGGAGAAACTACAGAAACTACTAGTAGTTCTTATACAGTACAAAAGGGTGATACATTATATTCTATAGCAAGTAAATTTAATCTAACTGTGGATGAATTAAAAGCTTTAAATAATTTGACATCTAATTTACTATCTGTTGGACAAACATTAAAAATAAGAGAAATGTATGGTGATGTAGTTACTGAAGATTATGATTATTATACAGTAAAAAGAGGAGATACATTATATTCTATAGCGCAAAGATTTAATACAACAGTAGATAATATAAAAGAACTTAATAATTTAACAAGTAATGAATTAATAGTAGGTGATTTGATAAAAATTCCAGCTTCTACAGAATCTATATACATAGTAAAAAAAGGAGATACTTTATGGAGCATAGCAAAAGATAATAATACAACTGTAGATGAAATTAAGGAATTAAATAATTTAATTAATAATTCTCTTACAATAGGTCAAAGTTTATTAATACCTTAATAAACTTTTTTTATATTGTGACTAAAATATGTAAATCATAGACAAAAAGCTTTACATTTTCTTGAAAAATTCACACTTCTTTGATATATTTTTATCGTAAAAGGAGTGATTATGGTATGCCACAATATGATACAGATTCTATAATTGGTAGTAGTATTATAAAAAATAATTCATTTACTTTAGGTGAAGTTTGGATAATAATAAGTATTCTATTAGCAGTTATTGGAGGAATGTTTATTTATTCTAATTATTTAAGTAAAGAAAAGGAAGGAAAATATACTGGATATAAAAAAGTTATATACGATTTCTTTAATTTTAAAATAACGATAATAGAACCTATTTTTAGAATGCTTTATGTAATATGTACTATAGCTTTAACATTAGGATCTTTCTCTTTAATCGGTAAAAATTTCTTTAGTTTTATAGGTGTATTAGTATTTGGTAATTTAGCTTTAAGATTATCTTTCGAATTTATATTATTAGTACTATATATGTTTAAGAATATTGATAGTATAAATAAAAGAATGCCTTCTAAAGTAAGAATTAAAGAAGAAGATAAAAAAGAGGACGAAAAAAAAGAGAAAAAAGAAAAAACTGATAAATAACAAATTATCAGTTTTCTTTTTGCTCAGTTTCATCTATTGGTAAGTTAGTAGGTGGAAGAACTTCTTCTTTTTCTGAATTATTTTCATCATTAGAATCAGTATTTGTATCTGTTTCATTTTTATCATTATTATCTTCACTTGGTTTTGGTTCTTCTTTATTATCATCCGTTTTATTAGATTCTTCTTCTTTGTCATCTACTTTATTATCATCTTGTTTGTCATCGTCTTTATTATTTTTATTATCTTCTTTATCTTCTTCTTTATCTTGTTTTTTATCTTCAACTTTTATTACATCTACTGTCATTGTAGAAACACTTGATACTAAAGTACCTGATACAACATTCTGATTAGTTATAATTCCATTTTTATCTTTATCATAGTCTGTCATACCTTCAGTTATATAATTTTCAATTATAGTTATATTTCTACTACTAGCCCAGTCTTTTAAATAATTGATAGTTGAGCCTATAAAATTAGGCATAGCTTCATTTCTTTTTACTGTATAATATTCTTTTCCAATTATAGGAGCTTCATATGGTTCATTGACAGAAAAAGAGAAAGTTTTTGTTAATTCCGGCTCTATTAAACCTAAATTTATTTTCATTGCTTTTGTTATTTCATTTAAACTTTGTTCATAATACTGGAATGTATATACATTTCCAAGACCGGGTATATATAATGTTAAATCATATCCAGTTAAATAAGTTTTTTGTATATTTAATGATGTATTATTTCCTAAGAACATTTTTTTACCAACATTATATAAATTTAATAATTCATCAGTACTAATATTAGTATCTATATTTCTGCTTATTGCATTTAATACATTATAGAATTTATCTACACTTCTAATAGTTTTAGCTTTATTTCCTATGGCTTCTACTACTAATTGTTGATGTTGTACACGTTGGAAGTCTCCAAGAGGTAAGCTGTGTCTATGTCTTGACAATGCTAAAGCTTGTTCACCGTTTAATTCTTGTAAACCCTTATCTAAACAAATATTGTGACTATCTCCAAGTCTATTAGAATCTTGCTCACAGAATTTAACGGGAACATCAACTGTTATACCATCTAATGCATCTACTAAACTAACAACACCTTTAAAATTAATTTTAACGTAATAATCAATATCTATATCAGTTAAATTTTTTATTGTATTTATAACACAATTAGTTCCATATGCAGCTGATGAGTTAATTTTACTAGATCTGTTATTATTACATGCTATAGGAACATATGTATCTCTTGGAATACTAAATATTGTTGCATTTAATGTTAATGGATTAAATGTTATTAGCATCATTGTATCTCCATTAAAAGCTGTATTAGTATTTAATCCATCTGTTTCTGAATCTACTCCTAATAATAATATTGTAAATGGTTCTGTTAAACTCTTGTTAGATGCTAAACTAAAATCTTGATTTTTCATTTTCTTTTTATATGAATAAACGACTTTAGTTTCATCTTTTATGTTTGCATAATTTTCATAGCTATTATAAGCACTTACATAGTTACTGCTTATAAATAATCCATTTATATTATTAGAGTATAAATCACCTAGCATTTCTAAGTATGTTTCATAGTAAACTATATCTATATCTTTTAAATTTTTATTATCTATTAATTCATTTGCGAGTATATTTCCTTCTATATCATTTTCATCTTTAATCATACCAACTTTAAATTTATTGTTATTTTTAAATTCAGTATCTTTTAGTACAACTAAACTAGAAGAATATTCTATTGTATTTTTACTCATGTTATCTACTATTCCATATGTTTTAAAAATATTAAAAGATAAAATAAATAAAACTATACTAATAATTATCATTAATATACTATTGGTTATATATAATTTATTTTTTTTGCTAAACAATAATAATATATTTATAAAAATAGTAAAGAATATACTTAATATAGATAAAATAATAATTATTATTCTTATAAAAGTTTCTATATTTTTTAATAATAATAAATTATATATAAAAAAACATATAGTAATAAAGAATATTATTTCTACTATAAAAAATGATATTTTATTAAACTTTTTTAATTTTTTAAATTTTTTTAAAATCTTTTTCATTAAGTCTCATTCCTTTTTATATAACTAAGTTATTTAAGAGTGACAACTCTATTAAATTATACACTAAATTGTATTATATGTATATAAATTTTTTATTTTTAAAAATTTACATAACTTGTTATACGTGATATAATTCTTTATTATAGAGGGTTATATGAAAAGACAAGTTAGTAATAAAGTAAATAAAATATTTAATAAGATTATAGTAGTTTTATTAATAGCTATTGGTATATATTATGCTAAAGATATAATTCAAACTTCTTTTTCATTCAATGAAAAGACAGAAGAAGAAAATGTATCTAATAATAAAGAATTAAATATATATTTTTTAGATGTAGGACAAGCAGATTCAATATTAATTCAAGAAGAAAATAAAGTAATGTTAATAGATGCTGGAAATAATGCTGATGGAGATAATTTAGTTAAATATTTAGAAAAATTAAATATAAAAGATATAGATGTATTAGTGGGTACTCACCCTCATGAAGATCATATTGGAGGATTAGATAATGTAATTAATTATGCAAATATTGGTAAAATTTATCTCCCTGATGTTACAACAACTACTAAAACTTTTGAAGATGTTTTACTTGCTATTAAAAATAAAGATTATACTATTACTATACCTAAAATAGGAGAAAAATTTTCATTAAATAATATGAATTTTGAAATATTATATACAGGTACTAATGAAAAGGATTTAAATGAATCATCTATTGTTATAAGATTAGATTATTTTAATACGTCATATTTATTTATGGGCGATGCCCCAAAGAGCGTAGAGAAAAAAATAATTAATAAAAATATTCAAGTGGATGTTTTAAAAGTTGGGCATCATGGTTCTTCTTATAGTACATCATCTAATTTTTTAGATAAGGTTAATCCGAAATATGCTATAATATCTGTTGGTAAAAATAATAAATATAACCATCCTAAAGAAGAAATTATAGATTTATTAAATAAAAAGAATATTATGATTTATAGGACAGATTTAGATGGTACTATAAAATTAGTAAGTGATGGAAATAATATTAATATAGAAAAAATTAAAACTGAGATAGATGGGTGATTAAATGTATACTGTAGATAGAATAGAAGAAGATATAGTTATTTTAGAAGATAGAAAAACTTTAAAAATAATTGAAATTGAAATAAATAAATTGCCTAAAGATATTCAAGAGGGATCTATATTAGATTTTATTGATAATGAATTTGTTTTAAATACCAAAAAAACAAAAGAAACAAAAAAAAGAATAAATGATTTATTTGAATCTTTAAAAAAGTAAGATAGGGAGTGTTAGTGTGAAAAAGCTTATTATAATTATTTCTTCTGTCATTATTTTATTTATAGGGATTATTTTATTTGTAATAAATTTTTTAATGAGTGATGATGGTGTTCTAAATAATTTTGAGTTCACAAATGTAACTAATACGGGTTTAAATTATTATGTATATTATAATCCTGTAAAAGATGCTAAAAATTATGAAATAACCGTATATGATAGTTTAAGTAATATAGTTTATAGAGATTCAATAGAAGAAAGTAGTGCAACTATAAAATTTGATTCATTAATTCATGATGAATCTTATGAAATAGAATTAATAGCAAATTTAAAAAATGGAGATAAAAAAAAGGTAAAAGAGCCATATAAATTTAAATGGGATGAATTAACTTTTTCAGAAGAAAATGATGTATTGATTACTAATGATGAAGATTATGTAATATTGTTTGATGGCCATTATGATAAAAAAGATTATAAAATGAATATAAAGGAAAATGGAAAATTAATAGATACGGTAGATATAAAAAATAATACATATACATTAAAAAATAGTATGTTTAAAGATAAACAAGTAAATTATAATTTAGAAATCATAGACCAAAGTTTAGTTATCTCAACTTTGAATATATATAATTTAATGAGTCCTATAACTGATATAAAAATAAAATATCCTTCTACTGGAGATATGATGGATTATAATGATGTAGCGGTTTCTTTTGAAGGTGGAGATAATGCCAGCAATTATTTGTTAGAACTCTATAATAATACAACTAATAAATTAATAAGAAGAAAAGAAATAAAAAGCAAAAATGTAATATTGTCAAGTAATTTATTTGAGAAATCTTCTTCTTATAAAGTAAAAATAACTGCATCGTATTATGATTATGTAGATTATTCTAAAAGTGCAGAAGTAGATTTTACAATAAATCCAAAAGAAACACTTATGCCAGTATATACTGATCACAATTTTTATAATATTAAAAAGGGAACTAAAATTAAATTAATGAGTCCTAATGAAAATGCTAAAATATATTATACTTTAGATGGTAGTGATCCATCACAAAATGGTATAGAGTATACAGAAGAGATTACAATAAATGAAAATACTACAGTTAAGGCTGTTGCAAAAGAAGATAAGAAAAACGATAGTATTGTGACAACTTATGATTTTAAAGTGGGTACTAAAGATAAATATAAAGTTTATTTAAGTGCATCAGATCAACCAGCAAATTTAGGAGTATCTTCTACAGGTTATACAAATGAAAAAAAAGAAATGACTGATTTAACTAATTATATAGAGAAGAGATTAAATGAGTATGGTGTAATTACTTATACACACGATTCTGGTGGTATAAATAGGTGGACAGCAGATAGTACATATTTAGGTGTTGATTTACATTTAGCTATACATTCAAATGCTAGTGAAGATCATAAAACTTATGGTGTTGAAACATGGGTTAATAATGAAGATTCTGCTTCTTATTCACTTGCACAGATGCTTCAAAATAATATGATGAATATCTATTATAAAAAAGATGATAAACTTGCTAATAGAGGTGTTAAATATGCTAAAGGAACTCTTGGTGAAGTAAATCCTACTATGGTTCCTTTTGGAATTTTAATAGAAGTAGCTCATCATGATTATGAAAGCGATGCAAAATGGATTATGGATAATAAAGAATTAATAGGCAATACAATAGCAGATACAATATTAGAATACTTTCAAATAAAGTAATGTTTTGTCGAATCTATTGAATTATAGTTTCTATTTGATAAAATATATTTGAAAGAAGGGGTTCTTATAAGAATAGACTTTATTATAGATGAAATTATTAAAGAGATAGATGAGTCTAATTTAATATTTCATAAAAATAATATCAAAAAATGGATATATTAATAAAAAACTTCAATTTTATAAGGAGTTTTTTATTTGTAAATAAATATAAGTAATTATAATACATACTTATATTATTAGCTGATAAAGATGTTTTATAAAAATAATTAATAAAATGCTTGATTTTGCATATTTCTTAATATATAATAGGTTTGTAAAAGTTATTTCTTGGTTTTGATTTATCTTCCGAATTAATACTAAGTTATAACCGATTATATAATATAAAGGAGGAAAATTTATGGCAATTACAAAAGAAAAGAAAGCAGAACTAGTTAAAGCTTTCGGAAAAAACGATAAAGATACAGGCGCAACAGAAGTGCAAATTGCTATTCTTACTGAAGAAATTAATGATTTAACTGAACATTTAAAAGTTCATAAACATGATTTTCATTCAAAAAGAGGATTATTACAAAAAGTTGGTAAGAGACGTAGTTTGTTAGATTATTTGAAAAAGACTAACGTTGTATCATATCGTGAAGTTATTCAAAAATTAAATATTAGAAAGTAGGCACTTTATTTTTAGTGTCTTTTTTTATTATAAAAGAATGAAAGAAGGTAGTATTATGGATAAGCGTATATATGAATTAGATTTTTTAGGAAGAAAGTTAATAATTGAAAATGGAGAACTTGCAAAACAAAGCAATGGAGCTGTCTTAGTAAGATATGGAGATACAGTTATTTTATCTACTGCAGTAATGAGTAATAATGTATCTACAGCAGATTTTTTTCCATTAACTGTAGTTTATAATGAAAAATTATATTCTGTTGGAAAAATTCCCGGAGGTTTTATTAAAAGAGAGCGCCCTAGTGAAAATGCAACTTTAGCAGCACGTTTAATTGATAGACCAATAAGGCCTATGTTTGATGAAAACTTTAGAAATGAAGTTCAAGTAATAAATACTGTTTTATCAGTTGATCCAGATAATAGTCCTGAAATGACTGCTCTTTTTGGCTCAAGTTTAGCTTTAGGTATATCAAATATACCATTTGATGGGCCAGTTGCTGGTGTAATAGTTGGAAAAATTGGTAAAAAGTTTATAATCAATCCTACCAGTGATGAAATTGAAAATTGTGAACTTACATTAACTGTTGCTGGTACAGAAAATGATATATGTATGATTGAAGCAGGGGCAAAACAAGTAAGTGAAGAAATTATGCTTGATGCTTTAGAGTTTGGTCAAAAAGCAATTAAAAAGCTTTGTAAATTTCAAAAGAAAATAATAAAAGAAATTGGCGTAGAAAAGAAGGAAGTAGAATTAGCTTCTATTGATCCTGAATTAGAAAAAGCAGTTAATGATTATGCTACTTCTGATATGCTAGAAGCTATTCAAATAAAAGATAAATTAGAAAAATATGCAAGAATTGATGAAGTAAAAGATAATACTGTAGAACATTTTAATGAAATTTATGCCGAAGAAGAAAATTTGGAAGATATTTTAAAAACAGTTAGAAAAATTACAGATATGATTGAAGCTAATGAAGTTAGAAGATTAATAACGGAGGAACATATTAGACCTGATGGACGTAAGATGGATGAAATTAGACCACTTAGTGCAAGTATAGACTTATTACCTCGTACGCATGGTTCAGCATTATTTACAAGAGGACAAACTCAAGCTTTATCAACAACTACTTTAGGTGCAATAGGTGAACATCAAATATTAGATGGTCTTGGTATAGAAGATACAAAAAGATTTATGTTACATTATAATTTTCCAGCATTTAGTGTAGGAGAAACAGGAAGATATGGTAGTCCTGGAAGAAGAGAAATTGGCCATGGTGCTTTAGGAGAAAGAGCTCTTTTACAAGTAATACCAAGTGAAGAAGAATTTCCTTATACAATTCGTGTTGTAAGTGAGATTTTAGAAAGTAATGGTTCATCTAGTCAAGCAAGTATATGTGCAGGATGTTTGAGCTTGATGGCTGCAGGTGTTCCAATTAAAGCTCCAGTTGCTGGTATTGCAATGGGTCTAATAACAAAAGATGATAAATATACTATTTTAACAGATATTCAAGGATTGGAAGACCATATGGGAGATATGGACTTTAAAGTAGCAGGGACTACAGAAGGTATAACAGCACTTCAAATGGATATTAAAATTAAAGGTGTTACTAGAGAAATTTTAAAGGAAGCATTAGAACAAGCTAAAAAAGCTCGTATGCAAATACTTGATTTAATGACTAGTATAATTAAAGAGCCAAGAAAAGAATTGAGTCCATATGCACCAAAAATTAAGACTATTCAAATTGATCCTGAAAAAATAAAAGATGTAATTGGGCGTGGCGGAGAAATGATTACAAAAATAATTTTAGATGCAAGCCATGTAAAAACTGTTAATGACAAGGATGCTGTAAAAGTTGACTTAGAAGATGACGGTAGAGTAATTGTTTATCATACGGATATAGATATTATCAATAAAACGATAGAAATGATAGAAAATGTAGTTCGTGAAGTAGAAGTTGGTAAAATATATAATGGAAAAGTAGTTAAGATAGAAGATTTCGGATGTTTTGTTGAAATATGGCCAGGTTGTGAAGGATTAGTACATGTATCTCAACTAGATCATAAACATATTAACAAACCAAGTGATATTCTTAGTGTAGGAGATGAAATAGTTGTAAAATCTTTAGGATATGATAATCGTGGCAGACTAAATTTATCGAGAAAAGACGCTTTACCTAAACCAAAAAAAGAAGATAAAAAATCAGAAAAGAAAGTTAAAGATGAATAGAGAAGTAAAGCCTGGTGAAGTTTATAAGCATTTTAAAGGTGCTAAAGCTTTTATAATAACTTTAGCAAAAGACTCTGAAACATTGGAAGATTTAGTTATTTATTGTTGTGTAGATAGCAATAATACTAATCACGTTGATGGAATATATGCAAGGCCACTTAAAATGTTTAATTCGCTTGTGGATAAAGAAAAATATCCCAATGTAACTCAAAAATATAGATTTGAAAAAGTTAATGAATAAACATTAGCTTTTTTGTTTTAAATAAATTTTATTAAACATAAAATTAGTAAGATGAATAATTTTATTATAAATACAATGAATAGTTTTGGATATTTAGGAATACTTTTTCTAATTACTATAGAAAATATATTTCCTCCTATACCTAGTGAAGTAATATTAACATTAGGTGGTTTTATGACTACTCAAAAAGAGTGTACATTAACTTTATTTGGAGTTATATTTTCATCGACAGTTGGAAGTATAATTGGAGCTATATTACTATATTATTTAGGATATATTTTAAATAAAGATAGAATAGAAAAAATAATAAATTCTAAATTTGGAAAATTATTGTGTATAAAATCAACCAATATAAATAAATCTGATAATTGGTTTTCTAAAAATGGTAATTTAACAGTATTATATTGTAGATTTATACCAATAGTTAGAAGCTTAATTTCAATTCCAGCTGGCATGAATAAGATGAAGTTTTCTATATTTTTAATTTATACTTTAATAGGCTCTTTGATTTGGAATGCAGTATTGGTTTCATTAGGAGCTTTAGTTGGTGAAAATTATATGGTTGTAGCTAAAATATTTAGTAAATATTCTAAATTAATACTATTTTGTATAATTTTATTACTAATTTATAAAATATTAAATAAAATAAACAAAAAGAGATATAAAATTAAACTTTACAATAAATAAAAATTACTATAAAATAATTAAATGTTAAGGAGTTTTAAATGGATAATATTTATTATAAAGTTTTTTTACAAGCTTTAAGAAAAGAATATATAAAAAATGAAAATAAGTTAAGAAAATTGAATCAATTAATAGAAATAGATGACAAAAAAATAAATACAGCTAGTTTTTATTTAGATAAAAAAGATTTTAATAAAGCAAAGATATGTTTAAAAATAATAAAAAAAGCTAACATATTTGCTCTATCTAATAATATAGAATCCATAGAATTAAACAATATATTATATAATAGTTCAAATATTTATATTAAAGAAAGAAAATATTTTGATGAAATAACAAACAGTATTTTGAATTCTAATTTTGCTTTAAATATTTATAATTGTTATAAATGTAATGAATTTTTAATCGAAACAACTGGAAGAAGAATGGACATAACACCTTTAGTAGATGACTTATGTACTTCAATAAGTTATGAATCAGATAACGATAGTATACAAATTGTAGATATAGAACCAAATATAAATAATAATATAATAAATAGCATATTAAATTATCCAATTGATTTTGATAAATTGCCAATTTATTATCAAGAAATAATAAAGAATAATAAAGATTCTAAAGAAATTATATTGCCACATGATTTAAGTATTAAAAAAACTAAGGATAATATATATTATGGAAATTATAATTTAGAGGAAGATAATAATTCGATTAAACTAGTACCTAATAAGAGAAAAATAAAAAAACTTTATTATTAAAAGTTTTTTTAAGTTATACTACTTTTAAGGAGTTTTTATGAATTTAAAAAATATAGAATGGAATAAAACTATATATAATGAATATATTAAATATTTGGAAAGTTTAGAAAATTTAAAATATAGAGAATTTAATTCTAAAATAGTTAGTACAAAATTAAAAATGATTGGTATTAAAGTTCCAATATTAAAAAAAATTGCAAAAGAAATATTAAAGGGAAATTATTTAGAATTTTTAAAAATAAAAAATAAAAATTGTTACTATGAGGAAGTATTAATTTATGGTTTTGTTTTATCTAACAGTGATGAAAAGTATTTAGATAAATATTTAGTTGATTTTATTAATAGAATTGATAACTGGGCAATATGTGATATGTTTTCTAGCAGTATGAAAATAATTAATAAAAAAAGTGGTAAATATTGGATTTATTTTACTAATTTAATAGATTTAAATAATGAATTTCAAACTAGACTATCTATTGTTAATATGCTAAATTATTATTTAAATGATAAATATATAGATAGAGTATTAAATATAGTAAGTAACATAAAAACAGATTATTATTATATTAATATGGCAATAAGTTGGTTATTAAGTGTTGCAATAATAAATTATAAAGAAAAAGTAATTGATATTTTAAAAGAAAAGACTTTACCAAAATTTGTACAAAATAAAACAATAAGTAAAATTAATGACTCATTTAAAATAAATAAAGAATTAAAAAATGATTTAAAACAATATAAAATACTTTAAATTAATTATATTGTTTTGTATAATTAAAAATAGGTGATAATAATGATATATTTAGATTACTCAGCTACTACACCTGTATTGCCTGAAGTTTTAGATAGTTATAATAAAGTTACAACTGACTATTTTGGAAATCCTAATAGTTTACATAATTTAGGAACTAAATCTAAAGAATTATTAGATAGTGCAACTAAACAAGTTTGTGAATTATTGAATATAAATATAGAAGAGTTAACTTTTACAAGTGGGGCTACTGAATCAAATAATATAGCTTTAATTGGAACATGTCTTGCTAATAAAAGTAATGGAAATCATATAATTGTTTCTAAGTTAGAGCATCCTAGTGTATATGGTATTTGTGATTATTTAAATACATTAGGTTTTAAAATAAGCTATGTAAATCATACAGAAGAAGGGGTAGTGGATTTTGAGGATTTAAAAAAGAAGATAACAAAAGATACTATTTTAGTAAGTATTTGTATGGTAAATAGTGAAACAGGAGTAAGACAACCACTTCGTACTATTAGACAAATAATGAATAAATGTAAAGCAAATATTATATTGCATTCTGATATAACACAAGCATTAGGAAAAATACCTGTTAATTTTAATGATTTTGATTTAGCTAGTGCTAGTGGGCATAAAATATTTGCTCCTAAAGGTATTGGCATATTTTATAAGAAGAAGAACATAAAATGTAATAGTTTGTTATATGGAAGTTCACATGATTTTCATCCGGGAACTCCTCCTTTACCATTAATAGTAAGTTTTTCTAAAGCTTTGAGAATAGCTTTGCATGAAATTACAAAAAAGCAGGAGATTGTTGCAAAATGGAATGAAAAGATTTTGAAGAATATAGTTAAATTCCCTGATATAAAAATAAATCATACTAAATATTCTATACCTCATATAATAAATATTAGTTTGATGGATATAAAACCAGAAACTTTTATACATGCTTTAGAAAAAAATGAAATATATGTATCTAGTAATACAGCTTGTAGTAGTGGCAAAATGTCTACAAGCGTGATGGCTTTATATAATGATAAAACTAGAGCAGAAACTACTATTAGAATAAGTTTATCTTATTTGACAAAATTAGAAGATATAACTGTATTTTTAAATGCTTTTAACATAATATATGATAAATTGCATTCATTAAATGAATAACTATTTTATAGACTTTTAATGGTATATTTAGTATAATTTAATTAAGGAAAGGGTGTTGTTATGAAGAGTAAAAAAATACCTAAAAAAAATTATATTATTTTATTTATAATGATAATGTTTGTAATTGCAATTACTTTTACTATTGTTAAGATTGGAAATGTTTATAATACTCAAAAATTAAAGAAAAGCTATTTATCAAATTATATAAATAAAGTTGAATTAAAAGATATATCAAATATTTTAACAGAACCTAGTAGTGAATTATTTGTATTTATTACAAAGACAAATGATGAGAATGTATATAATTTAGAAAAAGATATTAAAAAAGTTATTAAGAAACATAATTTAAGAGATAATTTTATATATATAGATTATAGTAATGAAAAAGATTTGAAAAAATTAAATGAAAGTTTAAAAACAAATATAAAAAAAATACCAGCTTTAATTTATTATAGAGATGGTAAAGTTGCTGAAAGTATAGATAGTAATGAATATTTTATTAATGTAGGTAATTTAGAAAAAATATTAGATGAATATGAGGTAGAGTAGTGATAAATGTAGTTTTATTTGAACCCGAAATACCTGGTAATACTGGCAATATTATGAGGACTTGTGTTGCTACTAATACTAAATTGCATTTAATAAAACCTTTAGGATTTAGTTTAGATGAGAAATATATTAGAAGAAGTGGAGTAAATTATATTGATAATTGTGATTATCAAGTATATGAAAATATAGAAGAATTTTATAGTAAAAATAATGGAACATTTTATTATTTAACTAGATATGGTCATGTTCCTCATACAAGTTTTGATTACAGTGATAAAAATGAGAATATTTACTTTATATTTGGAAAAGAATCTACAGGAATACCAGCTAAGTTATTGAAACCTCATTTAGATCATTGTATGCGAATGCCAATGACTGATAAGGTAAGGGCTTTAAATCTTTCAAATACTGTTGCAATTATGGTATACGAAGCTTTAAGGCAACAAAATTATAGAGATTTATTATTTGAAGAACCACATAAAAGTAAAAATTTTATTGAGGAAAATGGATAAAAAAACTCAGAAGATTATTTTTCTGAGTTTTCATTTGTAGTAAATAAAATTGCTTCAGTAGGACAATGTGCACTAGCTTTTTTAACTTCATCTGTTATTTCCTCATTTATAAGTTCAGCTTTACCTTCATCGTTAAATTTAAAGTTATTAGGAGCTATATTAACACAGTTTCCACAACCAATGCATCGTTCACTTTTAAAATTAATTGATTTAGTATCTTGTTCTACAATTTCAATAGCTTCAGTAGGGCAAACTTCACTAGCTTCTATTGCTTTATCTGTTACATTATCATTTATAAGTTCAGCTTTACCTTCATCGCTATAAGAAAAATTCTCAGAAGCTATATTTGTACAACTTCCACATCCTATACATTTTTCTTTATTAAGACTTACTTTTTTCATATTACCTCCATAAAATAATATTATACTATTCAAAGATTAATTAATCAATTAGTAAAAAATGTAGAATAATGTTAAAAAGTATGATAATATTTAATATAGGTGATAGTATGAGCTCAAGAATGGATAGGTATGCCGAAACTCCTAATTTAAAAAGTAGAGTTGAAAAAAACAAACAATTATATGAAGAAATTAAAAATGCTGATATAGATAGTTTTGATATTAATAGTAATTCAACTATTATAGATGAAGATTATAATGTAATAGATGTAGATAAAATAAGAGACATGCTAGATAAAAGATATAGGGAGAATTTTCCAAAAAGAACAATTACTCCAGAAATAGAACCTGAAGTAGAAATAGAAAAAAATATTGATACCAAGGAATATGATATTAATCGCATATTGGAAAATGCAAAAAAAGAGCAAAAAGTAGATTATGAAAAAGAAAGATTAAAAAAAGTTCATGATACGCAATATGATATATTAAAAAACTTGGATATAAAAGAAGATAATGCAATAAATGATGATGATTCAGAAGAAAATTTAGTAAATTTAATTAATACTATTACAGCTTTAGAAATGAAAAATAAAGAAAAGGAATCATCCGGAAGTACAACAGCTTTAGATTTATTAAGTGATTTATCAGATAATGATACAGAAAATACATATAAGACTATGGAATTAGATAAGGAAGAATTAAAACAATCTGAAAATGAAGAGGAAGATAGCAGTATTAATGAAAACTATGATGATTTTAAAGAATTAGAAAAAGATTTGAAGTCTAATTCATTAGCGATAAAAATTGTAATAATAATATTTTTAATAATTATTTTTGTAGTATCTTTTATATTTATAAAAAATCATATAGATTGGGGATTTTAATAAGTCTTCAATTTTTTCATATATATTATTATGAAACGTTTTAATGCAAGAAAATATAATAAAAGAAAAATTAACTATGTGTTTTTAATATTATTATTAATAATTATTTTTGATTATATATTTTTTGGATATTATACTAAAAATTTAAGTAAAAATGTTGTTAATATTGTTAAGATAAAGTTAGAGGAATTAAATAGGTATTATTTAAATAATACTATAAAAAAATTTTTGAATATTGATACAAATGATTATATTAAATTAAATTTTGTCAATAATAATATTGTAAACGTTGATATTGACCAAGAAAATTCTAATAAGTTGTTAAAACTAATTATAGAAGACTTAACTAACAATATAAAAAATATTACTAAGGGAGATATTAATGATTATTTTAATTTAGAATTATTAAGAGGAAATAATGGAGTTGTACTTTATGTTCCAACAGGAGTAATTTTTAATAATGCTATTTTAGCTAATCTAGGGCCAAAAATACCTATAAAATCAAGCTTTTTAAATAATTTAGAGGCTAATGTAGATGTAGAAGTTTCAAATTATGGAATTAATAATTCTTTAATAAAGTTATATATAAATATTAATATTAAAGAAATAATAGAGATGCCAACAGAAAGCGATACTTCAACTATTTCTTATAAATATTTATTAGCGAGTAAGCTTGTAAATGGGCAAGTACCAAACTTTATTGGTACAAATTTTGATAAATCATCAGAGATAGTAAATAGCAATGTAAATTAAAAAATAATATATTCAAAAAGATAATATATATGATATAATTTTTATAGTAGGTGGCGATTGCTTATGGAAAATGTTTTTATAAATGATTTTATAGATAATGGTATAAGTAATTATATACTTATAAAAGAGGAAAAAGAATATGAAAAATCCCATATATTCGAAGCTCATATTATTAGGTGTTTATGTAAGATATATGGTGAAATTAATATAATTAATCCATATAGAATAAAAAATTCAAATAGTTTTAAGACTAATTTGATTATGTATGGCTTTAAAGCTAAAGAGATGGAAGAATTCTTTTCTGAAATGGAAAACTATACAAAATGGTTAAATAGTGAATCGGCTGTTGGAAAGACTGATATTACAAGCAAAATAGAGATGCATTTAATCAATATGATAGTTGAAAAAAATAAAATAAATAAGTTTTCAAAAGAAGAAATTGAATTTTTTAATAATTTTTTTGATCCAGTTGGAAATAATTTAGAAAAGTTGCATAGTTTAATTACCAAGGATGTCAATCAAGTTCCAAATTATTGGAATAGCAAAAAAACTTTACTTGATGCTTCGATGCATTTAAAATTTGTTAAGAATGGTGTGTTAAGTTCTTCAACGTATAAAAAATATGGTGTTGAACCAAAAGATGTTTCCGAAATGAGTGAAGAAAAAGTTAAAGATTTAAATGAGAATATAAAAGCTAAAGAAAAAGAAGAAGAAAAAAATAATAAAAAGTTTATTCCTAAAAATTTAATAATTACAAGTGGAAATGGTTTTGTCGACACTTTAATGTTGCTTAGTATTATGACTACAGAAATAATAATTGGTGTTTTAATTGCATTATATTTTTTGAGAAGTTAGTAAAATTTTGTCAAATGATTGAACAAAGTTTGATTTTTCTCTTTTTTTTTATATTATTATATGTTAGAATTTATTTAGAATAGCGAGGGATTTTATGAAAAATCAAGTAACTTTAAAAGATAGTCAAGGTCAGACTATAGTAATTGATTTGTTGACAAAATTCAAAAATAAAACAAATAGTAAGGATTATATATTTTATACAGATGGAAAAACTACAACGAATGGTATTCCATTATATGTTTTGGACATAACTGAAAATTCAATGATAAATGATACTGATTGGCAATTTCTTCAAAAAAACGTTATGGCCAATATGATTAATAATCAAGAAATTCCAGATATTGAAATAGGGCAAGCAAATAGTACTTTAGATGTACCTGGATATAACAATGCAAGACCTATAGCAATGACAGAAGCTTATTTAGATGGAATAAGAAATTATTCATCTAGTCATGGTTTTAGTGTAGTAGCAGCGCCAACGAATGGGGATTTATTAAACAATGCTTTTGATGTACCAAATGCTCAAAATACAGCAGCTCCTCAAGAACCAGCGGTAAAATTTGAAGGTATTCCTACAACTCAATTTGGTGAAAAAGTAGAGCCTATTGATAGTCAACCAGCAACTTTAGAAGCAGTTTCTACTGTTCCACCATTAGATTCTACTGTTCCTCCAATTCCTAGTGTAGATCCTTTAACAGTTGAGGCTCCTACTCAAGAGAATACACAACCAGCCGGACAAGTAGAGCCAATAAATCAACAAGAACAACCAGTATTGCCAGAAATTAATGTTGAGCCAGCATCAACTACTGTTTCAGACCCTAATAAGGTAGAGTCTACGACTCCAATCATAGATAGTCCTTTTAATGTAAATCCTAATGGGCCAAGAACAAATATGTTTGATGAAGTATCTCCTTCAGTAGAACCATCACAAGCAAGTGTTGCAGATACTCCTGCAGTAGATACTAGTGCTCCTTCAATTCCACAAGAAACTGCTCCAATAGCAGTTAATGATACAGCAAATCAATCTACATTAAATGATTTAAGAATAGTTGAATTAAAAGCTGAAAAAGCTTATTTAAATCAAAGAATTGAGTTAATAGATAGGGAATTAAAGCTTTTGGCTCCAGAACAAAAAAGCGTTGGTGACGAACCTTTAGAAAAAACAGCTGCAGATTTATTTGGACCTAATGGTTTTGATGAAAATAAGGTTTTAGAAATGACACCAGCACCTACATTTACAACTGAACAAAAAATAGCCTAAGTATATTACTTAGGTTTTTTCATATAATTTAGTAGTGGTTATATGAAAAATGTTATTTATACTTTTTATAATATTTTAGTTGATAATTTAAATAGATATAACAAAAATTATTATTTTTATTATGAAAATTATTTATATGTTTTCTATTTAGTTTTGAATGATATTAATTTAATAAATGATATATATTATAATGCAAAGTCAAATGATAATAATTTCCATGAAATTATTTTAAATAAAGATGGAAATCTTTTTACTTTAGTGGATAGTAATAATTATGCTTTATTAAAAATAGATGGTATTTATAAATATGAAATTAAGTTTGAAGAATTTAAATATTTTCCTATAAATAAAGAACCCCATAATTGGGGAAAATTATGGGGAGATAAATTAGATTATTATGAAATACAATTAAGAGAGCTTGGTTATAATTATCAAACTGTACTTAATTCATATGGTTTTTTTGCAGGAATAGCAGAAAATGCAATATTATATTACAACTTATCTATAAATGAGTTTAATGAGGAGAAGGTTGTTGGTATTGTACATAATAGAATGAAATATCCTTGTTTGCAAATTGATTATTATAATCCATTAGATTTAGTAATAGATTATAATGTTAGGGATATAAGTGAATATATTAAATCATATATTATTTCTGATCGTTTTGATATAGAAAACATAATTGAATTAATAAATAAATTAAATATAAATACTTTAATGTTTAATATTTTATATTCAAGATTGCTTTTTCCAACATTTTATTTTGATGTATTAGATAATATAATATTAGAAGAAAAAAAAGATTCTGATATTGTTCCTATATTAAATAATGTAGATGAATATATAAATACTTTAAAAGAAATATATTTAATATATAATAAAAAATATAATATGTTTAGAATAGAATGGTTAATTAAAAATGTAGAAAATTAAATTTCTACATTAATAATACCTTTAACTTCAGGAACTTGTTCTTTAATTAACTCTAATAAATTATCATTTAAAGTGAAATCAATATATCCACAATGACTACAAGCACCATACATTTTTACAAATACATAATTATCTTCATATTTTATAAATTCTATATCTCCACCATCATTATTTAAATATGGTCTTATATCTTCAATTATTTCTTTTATTTTTTCTTCCATAACTAATCACGTATACAATTATACTTTAAAAATTTTACTTAGTAAATAAAATTTGATATAATTGTTTTGGAAGGAGCATATATGGAAGACTTTAAGGTTGGAAGTATTGTTAAAGGAGAAGTAACAGGAATTGAACCTTATGGTATTTTTGTATCTATAGACGATTATGCTGGATTAATACATATAAGTGAAATAGCAGATAGTTTTGTATCAAATATATCAAAATATGTTACTTTAGGAGAAAGAATATATGCTAAGATTATAGAAGTAGATAAAGAAAATAAAAAATTAAAATTATCTATTAAAGGTTTAAATTATAAAGAATTTTATGCTAATAGAAAAGTAAAAGAGTCAGTTAGAGGTTTTTCTCCTTTACAAGAAAATTTAGAAAGATGGACTAAAGAAGCTTTAGAAGAAATGGAACATTAAAATATAGTCTATAAACAAAATAAAATGTGAATATTTAGCATTTTTTTATTTGACAAAATTATGTAATATGGTATAATATTACCTCGAAAAGGGACAAAAATTTCAAATAACATTTATTGGATTTAATCGTTTTAAAATATGAATATTTGAAATAAACTTTTAAAAATAGTGATACTGCATTTTTAAAAGTTTTTTTTGTCTAAAAATATAGGAGGAAATAAATGGAGGAAAATAAAGAAACAAATTTAACTGTTTATAATGAAAAAGGAGAAATAATAAATTGCAATTTTGAAAGAGTTGATTTTTCAAATCCACCAACATTATTAAATTATTGTAATGATGTAAAGGATTCTGTTACTGGAGTTTTAGAAAAAACTGCTGAATTATCAGTAGAAACTAATGAACTTAGTATAAAACAAGATTTGTTAAATAAAATTCAAACTTTAGATAAAAGTTTAGATGAAAGTGAAGAATTAAAAAATAAAAAACAATTGCCTGTTGTAAAAAATGTAAAGAACTTTTTAAGTAAAATGGGAATTGAGAAATTTAAAGAAGATGAAGAGTCAAAAACTTATAAAGGACGTTTTAAAGAATATTGTCAATATATAGAAGAAATATCTACTGCAGTAGAGTCTCAAAAACAAGGTTCAATTAATAATTATAATTTAAGACAAGCTATAATCGAAGAAATGATTCCTTATATTAAACAATTAGAAGAAATGATTAAAGTTGGATATATTGATAAGGAGACTTTTGATAGACAGATAGAAGAATTAAAAAAATTAGAACAAACAATTGATGTGCAACATGAAATTCAATTTAAAGAGCAATTATCTCAAACTTTTAATAATAAACTTACTAGTTTAAATAATGTATTAACTTTATATAAAGAACAAGTACAAAGTTATAGAATGCAACAAGCTACTGAGATGGAAATTGTAATGCAACAAGAAAGTTGGTTAAGTGATGGAGAAAAAATCTTAAAGGCTCAAGGTAGCGTTAAAATCTTTAATCGTGATCAAAAAAATAAATTAGGTGAATTAGTTGCATTAAATACTGCTGCTAATAAAGCTATTCAAGAAAATGCACATGATTTAGCTGAAAATGCAACATCTGCAATAGATTTGAGTTTAAATGGTGGAATTACTTTAGAAACTGTACAAGTTGTTGAAAGTTGTTTAAGAAAAGGTGCAGAAGTATTTAAAAATGGTAGAGCTCAAAAACAAGCTTTAAACGATAAGCAAAGGGTTGAGTATGAAAAGTTATCACAAGCTTTGGATTCTTATAATCAAGAATGGCAACAAGTATTGAGTGAATCTCAATTTGCAGATGTTATTTCAAAAGATAGTCATACTAAAAGTTTAAAACCTATTAAACGAAATAGATTAGGTGGAAAATAATGGACTTAAAAGGGGTTTTAATTTCCGATATAAAGAATTTAGAATTAATATATATATATTCTTATGATAGTATTTTTAAAAATGATACTAATAAATATATTGGTGCCAAAGTTGTATATAACAACAATAAAATTTTATCTTTAGATTACAAAGATAAGTTTTTTGAAACTTTTATAAGAAAAATACTTGAAACATATAATATAGAAAAAGATAGTAGAAAAATAATATTGTTAGGTTCATTAACTAAGAAATTAATTAATGAATCGTCTTTTGATGTTTTAAAAAAAGAAAATGTTACTGGAAATCAAAATAAAGGGTTGGCAATATTTAATTCCTTTGATAGATATTTAATATGGTTTAAAAATATTTTAAAGGAAGCTATTAAAGTAATAATATCTTATACTAAAAATTATGAAACATTTAACATAACTAGTATTGATGGATATAATCATAAATTTTTTATAAATTATAATATTGGTTCAGTAAAGAAAAGTATCCCAATAATTATATCTCAACTAGATGATGATACAATTAGTTTTAGATTAAATATAATAGATAAAACACTTAATTCTATCGAGGGAAAAATAGAAAATGACTCTGGAAAAATAACGGTAGATTGGACTGATAAAAATAATAATGAAGGTCATATTGAATATATGGCACAAAATAATAAAGCTGAAAAGAGAATAGATTCACAAGAAGAAGTATTGTATTTAGATAATACTTTAAATAGTATAACGATGGATGATACTAAAATAATAGATTTTTATTATAATTTGTGTCAACTAAATAAACCAAGTCATATTTTAAAAATTAATGAATCTTCATTTGTATTAACTGATGAAGAATTAATAAGCAATGAAAAAGAGGGCAAATTATATAAAAAAATTGGATCGCAAATTGAGTTGGATAAAAATAATATAAGTATTAAATATAGTATTAAAAATGGTTTTAACAAATATGATGATCAAATAAGAGTGACATTGGATCAAGATACTGTAGAAATTATAATATCTAAAATATGTATTGATAATAAATATTATATATTAATGGAAAAACAATTTAAAAATAATTTTAATTCTTCTTATTCTTATTCTATAATTGAAGTAAATTGTGATTTAGATTTAACAAAACCTTTTGATATTATAAATACTAAAGAAATTAAAGAAGAAATAATATTTTTAGATGATGTAAAAAAATATGTTCTTAGAGGGGGCAAATAAAAAATGGGAATTTTTAATAATGAAAAGAAGACATTGGAAAAAATAAAAAAAGATATATATTATAGTAATTATGAATATTCTAGTGAAATTTATAATTATGATTTTCAAAAAGTTTTAAATAAAATACAAGATGAGGAATTATTATGTGATATTTTAGAAAAAATATCTTTGACTGATGAAAACTTTCAAACTATTTTGCCTTTTATAATTAATATGTATTTTTCAATTTGTGTAAATAGAAATAAATCAGAAGAAAGAAAAATTTTACTTAATTTAGTAGATTTATTTTTAAAAAATCAAGAAATATTTACTAAAAATGATAATTTTATTAAAGTAGTTAATTCATTTGATGACAAGAGAATAGTTTTTGAATTATTTTCTTATATAACTACTAACGATAAAATAATAAATTGTTATAATGAAGATAATATAGCTATAGTAATAGATTATTTAGTAAAAGCAAGAGAATTTTTTGTTGATGATAGAGCTCTTTATACATCTTTTATTTCATTAATTAATAATATAGATGATAGTGTATTTAAATATAGTTCATTAGACGTAGAAGAAGATGTTGAAAAAAAGCTTGAAGAAGATAAAAAAAGTAATGGTATTTATGACGTTGATAAATATACTTTAGCTGAAATGAGCGAGAAGTTATCAGAACTAAAAAATTTAGATAAATCTATTAGAACATTAATTGAATCTGCTAAACAATCTAAAGAAGATATTGAAAATTCTATTTTAAAAATTGATATTGCTATAAAAGATGGCAAAGACTCAGCTTTGCGTGAATTAAGTAAAAAAAGTGGAGAAATAATTAAAAGTTTCAATGATGATTATTTAAAGTTATTAAATGGTCAAAAGAAAAGTATATATGATGAAAAAGATGAATTATTAGCATCTATTAGAACAGAATTAGAGTCTAGAAGAGGAGAATTATTAAGCTATGCAGATGACATTGAAAGAATAGCTAAAATACAACTAGGAAGAGTAAATTCTGCTACTGATGGATCAGTTAGAAAGTTAGAAGAATTTGTTGAAAATAGTGAAAAAATAAAGTCTATAATAAATAATGCTAAAACAGATGAAGATTTTTTAAATAAGTTGACGGAAATATCCGATTTAATATCACAAAAAGGAATTGAAGTAGAGCCTAAGCAAAGCTTAAATTCTTCTACACAAATCATTGTTCCAAATATTATAACAAATATAGAAAAGGAAATTGATTATACTATTAATTATTATTTTAATGAAAGTATTCCATTTAATGAAAGATATGAAAAAATATTAAAGTTGAAAGAAGCAGCAGAAAAAAATGGCGAGATATTTCATGAAAGATTTGACGATATTGTTAAATTAATAATACAAGGGCAAACTCCTTATATTCATGGACCAAGTGGATGTGGTAAAACATATATGATTCAATCTCAATTAGCTAAATTATTAAATATTGATGTTCTTGCTTGTGGTTATATTTTATATGAACAAGATGTAATAGGATATACAAATAGTGCAACTGGTGGATATGTGCCTAATAATTTTTATAATTCTTATAAATATGGAAAGACAATATTTTTAGATGAATTAGATAATGGTATTGCAAGTGCTACAGTAGTATTAAATAGATTTATTGGATCAAATGAAGAAAGTTATACTTTTCCAGATGGAATAAGTACTAAAAAGCATCCTAACTTTAGAATTATTACATCGGGTAATACTAAAGGTGAAGGAAGAACAGTTGCATATAATACTAGACAAAAAATGGATGAGTCAGTACTTCAGAGATTGACTCCAATTGAAGTTAATTACGATAATAGAATAGAAAAGTTAATTTTAAAAGATTATCCAGATTGGTACAATTTTGCAATTAATTTTAGAAAAGCTATAGAATTAATCCCAACTGGTGGAGAAGAAAAAAACACTATGGGAACATTTACTACTAGAGATGCCCAAAGTGTAAAAAAATATTTAGATAATAATAGTTTTACTACAGAAAAAATATTAGAATTTGAATTTATTCAAACTAAAGATATAGATCTATTAAATAAACTTTCTCAAAGAATGAAAGAATCAGCAGAAAGAAATGAATTTACAAATGGTGGTAAAAAACTTTTAAAAACTTTTAATTCTTTAATAAAAGAAAAGAGTGAACAATGAGAACAGAAATAATTAAAAATGAAGATTATACACTTTATAGCATAGATTTTTTAAATATTACTGATTTATATAATTATTTAAAAAGTGATCCTGAAGTAAATAATATTGTATTTAATATTCAATCTAGTTTATCTCCTGATTCTTTTTATGGAGAGTCTTTAAACAAGTCTATAGAATATTTAAATAGTGGATATAAAATTGGATTAAATAATTTTTTGAAAGCAAATAAAGAACTAGTAAATGCAGAATTAAATTTAAGCGATAATAGAAAACTTGCTAGAGGGCTTTATGGAGGAATTCCCTTATCTCCATTGGTAGCTTCAGGAGTTCCTGATTGTATGCTTAGATATGAAAGGGATAACTCGGCCACTGTTAGAAATGTTTATTATAATTTAGGTTATCCTTCGAATACTAGGACAAATCAAATTATAAATCGTGGCTTAGCTACTCTCTATATTATTCAAGCTTTGGAAGAAAAGGGAGAAATGATTAATTTTAATGCATTTGAACTTGCATTAGTTTACGATGAAATAGTGGATATTAAAATATATTTAAAAAAACCTGGTGAGATATTTTTAGATATTGAAAAATGTTATTTTCCTATTGTTGCAAAAGAATTTTTGAGGAGAATATTATTTAGAGTTCTAGAAAGTGTACCAGTACAAAATTTTAATTGGTTCTATGGATATGGAAGACCTGCTACTGTTTCTGAAATTATCAAGATCAAAAATGCTACGGAAAAGGATTTAATAATATCTTCTCCTAACGATATGGGAATAAAAGGTGAAAATATTTATGATGATACAATAAGTATGATTAATTCATTAGATTTAGAAAATGAATTTGATGTTGAAAAAATAAAAGCATTAAAATTAAAAAATAAATGATAAGCTTTGACTAACAAATAAGCTTTTGTTACTATATAAAGTAAGGAGGAGTATATGAAAAATTTAATAAAAGAATTTAGAGATTTTATAAATAAAGGAAGTGTATTAGACTTAGCAGTAGGTGTTATAATAGGTAGTGCTTTTACTGGTATAGTGACTAGTTTAGTTAATGATATTTTTACACCAATATTAGGAATTATAATTGGTGGTCATGATTTTAGTAATCTATCAATTAAATTCAAAGACGCAACTATCAATTATGGGTCATTTATACAAAGTATATTTAACTTTTTGTTAATGGCTATTTGTATTTTTATAATAGTAAAAATATTTAATGCATTAAAAGATGGATTTGATAAAAATAAAAAAGAAGAATCTGTTGAAGAAGTAAAGAAAAGTAATGAAGAAGTTTTATTAGAAGAAATAAGAGATTTATTAAAAGAAAAAAATAAAAAAGTGAAAAAATAAAGGGTGGTATAGTTGAAAGGGTTTGTTAGTTGCACAAAAAATATAGAACATTTTGGACCTTTTTTTAATGAAAATATGTCTTTAACTGGTTTTATACCTAATTATGATTTCGACTGTTACATTGTACAAAATTATGGTGCTTTTATGGGAGTTGTTAGTTTAGACAGTATGGATGATTTATATAAAAAAAAGTATGTGTACTATAAAGATTATATTGAAGCAGGGTATGAATTAACTATAGGGCCGGCTCCCTATGTTGCTTCTAATCATTATCATGGATTATTTTGTAAAAACTATTTAGATTTAATAATAAAATATGAGCCAAATAAAATTAAAATTTTAAAAGAAGCTTTAAAAATTGTTAATAAACATTATGAAATAAACATAGAAAATAATGAAATAGATGATTATTTAAGTAGTAATTTAAGAAATAATTTTTTATTAGCATTAGATTTAGATAGCTCATTTTATACAGGAAAGTTATGTAATAGTGTTAAGATTAAAGAAAAAGCTTTAATGTTAATAGATTTATTTGTAAATTATAATGATGAAAATATAATAGAACACATAAGAAAAATAAATACAAGTAAAGATATTTTAAATTCTACTGTTAATAATATTCCTTTAATAAATATTTTAAAAATAAATAATAATTATTTTGATGAATTGAAAAAATATATAAATATTAAAATAGATGATTGTGTTAAAATAGAAGATATTTATGAAATAATAAATAAGTTTAAAAGTAATGAACAAAAAAAATATCATATATAAAGGGTTTCTTATATTAGAAACTTTTTTTAATTATATTTTTATGTTATAATCATTTATCGGAAGTGGTATCATGTACTCATTATTTATATCTACATATGATAAATTAATAACAATAGGATTATTAAAAGATAATAATATTTTAGAAAAATTAGAAAATGATTCTAATCAAAATCATAGTGTGTTAGTAATGCCTATGATAGATTCTATTTTAAAAAATAATAATTTAATACCAAAAGATTTGAATCAAATTATTGTTGTTAATGGACCAGGTTCTTTTACTGGAGTAAGAATTGGTGTTACTATAGCTAAGACATTAGCGTATACTTTAAAAATTGATATTAAAACTATAACAAGTTTAGAATTATATGCAGTAAGTAATGAATCTGAAAATAATAAATTAGTTAGTATAAGTGATCATAAAGGAAAATATGTAGGATATTTTAATAAAAATAATGAATTAATTGACGATTTAGTATATTTAAATAATAGTGATTATGAAAAATATATTGAAGGGAAAAAAGATTATATTATAGAATCTAAAAATATTAATTTAGAAAAAGTATATAATTACTTAAAAAATAAAAAAAGTATTAATCCTCATATGGTAAATCCTATATATATTAAAAGCATTGAGGCATTGAATGATAAATAATTGTACTTATAATGATATAGATATAATTATTAAATTAGGTAAAAACTTTAATTATGATTTTGAAAAATTAAATAATATAGAAAAATTAATAAATAATAAATCTATATTAGGATATTATTTAAATAATAAATTATTAGGTATTTTGATATTTGAACAGATATATGAAACTATTGATATACTATATTTAATAGTAGATGAAAACTTTAGAAGAAAACATATTGCTTCTTATTTATTAGAGTATTTAATTTCTAATTACGATTATGAACATATTATGTTGGAAGTTAGTGTTTTAAATATAAATGCAATTAATTTATATAAAAAATATAATTTTAAAATTATTAATACAAGAAAGAACTATTATAAAGATAGCGATGCTTATCAGATGGAGATGATAAAGTGAAAGATGTATATATTTTAGGAATAGAAAGCAGTTGTGATGAGACGAGTATATCTATTGTAAAAAATGGCAATGTTGAAATCGCAACGACAGTTTTAACACAAATGGATACTCATGCAAAGTATGGTGGTGTAGTTCCTGAAATTGCAAGTAGAATGCATACAGAAAATATTACTATGGTTTTAGAAGATTTATTAAACAAAACTGATCTTCAAATAGAGGATGTGGATGCTATAGCGGTAACTTATGCTCCTGGATTATTAGGAAGCTTATTGGTTGGCATAGAATTTGCAAAAGTATTATCGATGGTATATAATAAGCCATTAATAAAAGTACATCATATTGCGGGACACATATATGCTAATAATTTAGTAAAGAAAATTGAGTTTCCTACTTTAGCATTAATAGTTAGTGGTGGTCATACAGAACTTGTAAAAATGAACGATGATTATGATTTTTTAATATTGGGAACTACACTTGATGATGCTATAGGAGAATGTTTTGATAAAGTGGCGAGAGTTCTCGGTTTATCTTATCCAGGTGGACCCAATTTAGAAAAATTGGCATTAAATGGAAAAAAATCATATGATTTGCCAATACCAATGAACAATAATGAACTTAATTTTTCTTTTAGTGGTCTTAAAAGTTCTGTAATTAATTTAGTGCATAATGAACATCAAAGAGGAAATGAAATAAATAGAGAAGATTTAGCATATTCATTTCAAGACGTTGCTATAGATGAAATTATTAGAAAAACTAAGCTTGCAATAGAAAGAACTAGAATAAAAAGATTAATAGTAGCAGGAGGTGTTAGTGCAAGTAAATATTTGCGAGGAAAATTAGAACAATTATGTGAAGAAATGAATGTAGATTTATCTATTCCTCCAATTAAATATTGTACAGATAATGCTACTATGATTGCTTGTGCAGCATATCCATTATTCTTAAAAAAAGAATTTTCTAATTTGAGTTTAAATGGAAAAAGTCAAGAGTATTTTTTTAAAGAAGATGTAAATAAAAAGTAAAAATATTTTAAATGTCTTGTAAACTAATTTAAGTGATGCTATATTTAAAATGAGGTGGGAATAAATGGATACTATTTTAAATGAACCAAAGAAACATGAATACGGTTATCAAGGCGCTGATGGAAAAATGTATGAAACATTTGATGAAGCTAAGCAATCAGAAATAGAAAGAGAAAAGCAATTAGCATTGGAAAAATTTGAAATGTTGAAACAGGAAAAATGTATAAATGTAACTGATATTAGTTTCTTTCAAAATGGAGTTATAACTGAAATTCAAAGCAGATTAGGAGAAAGAGCACCTTTAATAAATTCTTATGGTTTAGTCAAATATAATTCGGACAACAAAACTCTATATTTTAATAATAATGGTGTTCAAGAAAGTATACCAAATATTTCAATTAATAAAATTACTGGGCAACCAATGACTTATTGTTTTAATAATGGAGTTGTTTCTTTTATCGATGAAAAGGGACAGTCTTATGTAACACCTTATTTTGATATGGTCTATATATTACAAAGTTTTGGATTTAAAGAAACACAAATGTTAGTTCCTTATGCTAATGAAGCGTTTGTAGGTATAAGTACTACGTATAGAAATAAATGGGAAAGTTTATTAAATAATTTAAATGTTACTAATGAATTTGAACATGAAAGTATTGGAAGAACAAAATAGAAATCAATATCAATATTATTGATTTTTTTAATATAACAATGGTATAATTTTATTTAGAATAAGGGAGTGCTATTATGTATACTGAAGATATAGAAAATGTATTAACTAATGAAGAATTAGAAAGTTTAGATGGTTTTTTTAGAGCAGCAAATTATCTTTCTTGTGCTCAGCTTTATTTATTAGATGATGTACTTTTAAAAAGACCATTAACAATTAATGATATAAAGCCTAGGTTAGTTGGACATTGGGGTACAGCACCTGGGCAAAATTTTATATATGCCCATTTAAATAGAGCAATTAAAAAATATAATTTGGAAATGTTGTATATTTCTGGACCTGGACATGGTGGACAAGCTATGATCAGCAATAATTATTTGGAGGGAACATATACAAAATTTTATCCAGAAATAGAAGAAAACGAAGAAGGAATTAAACAAATTTGTAGAAGATTCTCTTTTCCTGGAGGAGTTTCTAGCCATGTCGCTCCCGAAACACCAGGTTCAATACATGAAGGTGGAGAATTAGGATATAGCTTAGCTCATGCTTATGGAGCAGTATTAGATAATCCCGATTTAATTGTTGCCTGTGTGGTAGGTGATGGAGAAGCAGAAACAGGTTCTATTGCAACTAGTTGGCATCTAAATAAATTTATAAATCCAGTAACTGATGGAACTGTATTGCCAATTTTACATTTAAATGGATATAAGATAGCTAATCCGACTATTTTGGGAAGAATGAAAGACGAAGATTTAACAAAAATGTTTGAAGGAATGGGCTATGAAGTTTTAATAGTTAGTGGCGAAGATACTCATTATATGCATAGATTAATGGCAAAAACATTAGATAAAGCTATAATGATGATCAAAAACAGAAAGATATTAGCAAAAAATAATATTGAATTGACAAAGATGCCATTAATAATTTTAAGAAGTCCAAAAGGTTGGACTGGACCAAAAGTTGTTGATGGTAAAAAAATAGAAGATTCTTTTAGAGCTCATCAAGTTCCAATAATGGTTGATGAAGAGCATCCTGAATTATTAAGCTTACTTGAAAATTGGTTAAAAAGCTATAGACCAGATGAATTATTTGATGAAAATGGTAAATTAAGAGAAAAATATAAATTGTTCGTACCAGAAGAAAGGTTAAGAATGGGAAATTCACCTTATTCAAATGGTGGATTATTAAGAAAAGATTTAAATTTGCCAGATATTAGAAATTATGGTATAAAAATTAATAATCATGGCGAAATAAAGACCATGAATATGAAAGAACTTGGCAGATATATTAAAGATGTAATTCTTGCTAATGAAGAAAATCAAAATTTTAGAATCTTTGGACCTGATGAAGCTTTATCTAATAGATTAAATTATATTTTTGATGTAACTAATAGAGAATGGAATAGTAGTATAAATGAATATGATGAATATTTAAATAATTATGGTAGAGTAATAGATTCATTTCTTTCAGAAAATGTTTGTTTAGGTTTATTAGAAGGATATTTACTTACTGGAAGGCATGGATTCTTCCATACATATGAAGCTTTTTCAAGAATAATAGATTCAATGATTAGTCAAGATGCAAAATGGATAAAAGCATCGAGTGAAATATCATGGAGGAAACCAATTTCTTCAATAAATATTATCTTATCAAGTCATATTTGGCAACAGGATCATAATGGATATACACATCAAGAACCAGGTTTTTTAAATCATTTGGCAACTAAGAAAAAAGAAAATGTTGGAATTTATTTGCCAGCTGATGCAAATACTTTAATAGTTACTATGAATCATTGTTTAAAAACAAAAAATAAAATAAATGCAATAGTAGCGAGCAAACATCTAACTCCAGAATGGTTAAGTATGGATGATGCAATAAAGCATTTTGAAAATGGTATAAGTATATGGAGTTGGGCAAGTGAGGATAATCCTGATATAGTATTAGTTTGTGCGGGAGATACTCCAACAATAGAAGTATTAGCGGCAAAAACTATTCTTAAAAAATATTTACCTAATTTAAAAGTTAGAGTTGTTAACGTAGTAAATTTATTAAAATTAGATAAATCCTCTAAAGAAGGTTTAAGCGATGAAGAGTACAATTATATTTTTACGGATAATAAACCTATAATATTTGTTTTCCATGGATATAAAAATTTAATCAATGAATTTACTTATGATAGAAAGAATAGAAATATGTATGTATTAGGTTATATTGAAGAAGGAGCTATAACAACACCTTTTGATATGAGAGTAAGAAATAAAATAGATAGATATAATATTTGTTTAGAAGCCTTAGAACATATTTCAGATGAATATAATAAAGAAGAATTATTAATGTATTGTGTAAAACAATTATTAAAGCATGGAGAACATATAAAAAATCTAGGTACTGATTTAGATGAAGTAAATAATTGGAAATGGAGTAATTAACTCTATTTCTTTTTTGTGTGCCAGGCATGGTATATAACTAGGTGGTGAAAGTCTGCTATA
>CANQSL010000011.1 GCA_947626515.1 uncultured Bacilli bacterium | reverse complement strand
TTGATACCACCCATTTTGAAAAGCACATTCAAAAATTTTAGCTTGCATACTGCTTATATTTTTAAAACTTTCAAAAAATAATTTATATATATCTTTGTTGCTAGCTTCATTTAAAGCAATTGCATAGCTTGATACCAAATGTTTATAAGATATAAGAATATCATTGATTATATCTTTATCGTTCATATAACAATCTTTTTTTACTTTTGTTTCCGTATTTTTAATAGTTTCTCCCATTTTATCCTCCTAATTTAAATAATCGACATATTTTTCATATTCTTTTGTAAGTTCTTCACTTGCTGTTTGTAAAACTTTTACAATATTTTTATCTTGTATAACATTCATATAATTATTCATTTTCTTAATGAGAATGAATTTCCAATTTAACATATCTTCAATATAAGATAAATCTTTTGTACTAATTATATTAGGTACTGTCTTCATAATATCCCTCCGAGATTATTATGAGTTTTTTAAAAAATATTATTCATAAATAAAAGTAATGACTTCTATAAAATAAATGTATTTTATTTATATTATAAATCTTTATATAATTAAGTTAAGAAAGGAAAATAATATGTTGGAAGAATTTGAAACAAAAAAATTAACTAAAGAAATTTTGCAAAATTATATTGAATCTTTATATGATTTAAATGATAAAATTATTTTATTTCAAGAAGGATTCTTTGTAGCTAATACTACAAAAAAATTTAATGACTTATTTTATATTAGCAAAAAAGACATTAATAAATTTAAAGTAATAAATTTGAAAACAGGCAAGCCTATGCAATTAAATGAAATTTATGAAGAGTCAGCAAATTATTATCATATAGAAAAACGTAAAAGAGAATATTCACAAATATATAATTATAATTTTTGCACTTCGGATATGCTTAGTGAATCTACTTATTGCAGCGGTTTAAAAAGCAACTTATGGGAAGGTTGTAGTCCTCGCAAATTTGGAATGTTTGTTGTTTATAAGACTGATAAAGATAAAGTTTTATATGGTGTAATTGATGAAAAAGGGAATTTCTTAGTAGACTTTGAAGAATATGTTAAAGTAGAATTATTAACTGATTATAGTGTTTATTTAACTGATAAGCAAAATAATAGTTATATTTATTCAAAAAAATATGGGCTAAATAAAATTAATATTGAAAAACAAATTTTAAAATTAGAGCTTTCTAAAAATTTCCCTTATTATATAATTACAGTACATAACGATAAATATGGAGAACTTAAAGGTTTAATTAATAAAAAAGGTAATATTTTATTAGAACCAATTTATAAACATATATATGTAAATAATAAAAATATGATTTATGGTATGGATTGTATTGATAATAATGAAAGACATATATATGATTCAAAAATGAAAAAAATAATGACTATTGATGCTGATATTTTGTTATTTTTTAATGATTATATTATATATCAAAAAGATAACCAAATATTTGTAATAAATCTTAATAATGCAGAAACAACATATTTTAATTTACCTTTTGTAAAAGATGAATTTGAAAAATATTTTAATCTGGATGAATTAAGAACATTAACTGCAGAACAGTTAGAATTTTTAATAAAGCAGTATCCATATTATGAAGAAGATTTAGGCCATATTATTTTACATAAAACTAAAAAATATGGAATTAAACTAGTTTCACAAATTAACAATAGAAGTTATAAAAGGTATTTTAAAAACAAAGAGCAATTAGAAAAAATTGAATTTGAAATAAGTAGTATGTTATTGCAAAATGATATAGTGAAAAGTAAATCAAAAACTTTAAAGAAAGGTAATTAAATTATGAAATTAGATTTAGAAAAATTAAAAAATGTTAATAATCCTTATAATTATGCAGAAACAGTATACAAAAATATAATTCATAATAATCTTGGAGAATTACCTATATGTATGCAAGAATGTATGTTAGAAAATATACAGATTTTTATTAAGCATAGTCATATTGTAGCCACAACTAATATAGATGAAGCTATTTTCTTTAATGAAAATAATATTCCTTTTACCCTTAAATTTAATGAAGCCTTTGTAAATAAATTTAAAACTCTATACAACGAAATAGAAAACGTATATAAAAAAATGACTAATTATCCAAAAGATTATTCATTTATTACAAAAAGTTTGATTTTTAAAATAAATCTAAATCAATATTTAAAAAAATATTCCAATATTGATTAGGATACTCTTTATATTATGTCTATACTTTATAATAATATAAATACTTTTAATAAAAATCTTAAAGTTCTTAATTCTTTGTCTAAAGAAGAACAAAATATAACATTAGAATATATTAAACCGTTATCATTTGATTTAGCAAAAAATTATGTTTATATTAATTCTGTATATCAAAAATTGTATTGTTATTTTAATGAACATTATATTAATTCGTTTAAATTAGTAACTGATTTAATAAAAAATAATAATAAAACAAAATTAGATATTTTACTAAATTATAAGAAGTATTTACAAAGTAATTATCCAGAATATTATCCAGGATCACCTTCAAAAATAATTACTTATGGAGAATGGGTGGAAGTTCCAGATGAAGGGGCAGATACGGAAGCAGCATGTTATCCAACTCATAATATTTATGTTCCTAAAAAGAAAATCATTGATGATCCTGCAAGTATTCCCGTAAATGAATTAGAAGATTTAGAAAAAATACTAAATACATTAGAGAAAAAAGAATTTCAAAGTATTGATTTAAATTCATTAAAACCAATATGTAATTATTTAAATGAAAACATTATTAATATAAGTAAAGCAATGACTATAAATTGTAATGAAACAGAAAAAATAGAACTAATTAATAAAATAAAAAATTTAGTTCAAGATTTTAATAATAAAGTTTATAATATTTTTAAGCAAGATTTGAATTTGGATTTTAATATAGATAAACTAGCTATAGGGAATTCAAATACTGATTTAGAAACTACATGGGTAGCTTTAATGTCTAGTTTAAAGATGTTTTCTAGTAATTTATCAAAAATTGCTGATAAATATATTAAAGATAATATAAAATTATCTGATAAATCTTTATTTGAATGTCAGTATGTAGACTTTTTTAAGAAGAAGTTAAATACTGAAATTAATTTTATAAATGAAACTTTTAAAGACTATCTATTATTTTTATTAAATAAAGAACAAGAAAATATTAAAATTCTTAAATATACATTATAAAAAGAATTAAAAGAAAATAATATTTAATTCTTTTTATTTATATAGAAATATATAATCAAAATATTTAAAAAAATTAGTAATTAATGATTATAATTTAGTATTAATTTTATTAAGAAAACTTAAGAAAAAAATCAATTAAAAAATAATATACAAAAATCACAAAATTAAGATAATTGCAAACATTTTTTTAAAACTTAACATATTATTCTTGCAAAAGTGTCAAATTATGTTATAATACTTTTAGAATAGAGAGGAAGTTAAATATGGTTGAACTATTATTTGAAAATATTATACAAAAAGAAGCATTAGAAAACCTTTTAGCATTAAATCAGATAAAAAAGTGTGATAAAGAAATAGAAAAATATACTGAAGAAATAAATGAACTTAACAAAGAAATGTCTAATATATTGAAAGACGAAAATATAGATGAAAGCTATATAGAAAAAATGTCTAAATATAAAAGTCTTATAAATAAAAAAGAATCAGATACTTTAAGAATGAAAGATATAGATGATGTTATATCTGAAAGTGAAGCTAGGATTTCTGAATATGAATCTAAAATAAAGAATATAGAGGAAAGATTAAATACTTTAAAAGAAGAAATATTTAAGACAGATGACCCAGCTAAAGTTATTGATTGCCAAAATGAAATAGAGAATTGTAATGTTAGATTAAATGACTTAAATGAAATTTTAAATCAATTAATTAATAATAATACACCTCTTTTAATAGAAAAAGAATATTTAATAGCAAAAAATAATGATTATGATTTGAATATACCAAATCATGATATAGATGAAATGTCTTCTGATTTAGAAAAAATTAATAATGAGTTTAATAAAGCTTTAGAAGAACTAGATTTACCTGTAAGAGAAAACATAGAATTCTGTCAAAAGAAAATTAGCAACAGAGAAAAAGAAATAGAAAAATATACTTCTAAAAAGAATGAAGTATTAAGCGCTTATCCTAAGGCATTAAGTTTAGATTTAAGTAATACATATTCTCAATTAGATAAATTGTTAGGAGAATTAAATTTACATTACGATAAAGTTCCTGAAGAATATACGAAAAATGTATTTGAAGAAGAAACTCAAAATGAAGTTAAAAAAGAAGAACCAGAAGTTTCATTATTTAATGATGATGAAGTAGTTGAACCAGTTATAACTGAAGATAGTGAAGAAAAAACACTTCAAGAAGAAGGCAATTTAGAAGTTGATGAAACAAAGGATGATGAGTCTTTTGAAACAGAAAATAATGATGATACATCTTCAGAAGAAACTAAAGTAGAAGAGCCTGAAGAAGAAAAAACTGAGAATAGTGTAGAGGATGAAGTAGCATCTGTTTCATATGTTTTATCGGATGGAGAATCATTAATAAATATTGCAGAAAAGGTTTATCCAAGCAAAGATAATTGGGAAGCTATATATTATTTTAACAAAGATGCAATAAATAAATATTTAATTTCTAATGGAATAAATACTGATTTTGATACAGTAAAATCATTAGCTGAGGACACTAATATATTCGCAGGAATAAAGTTAGAAATACCAACAGATTATAATTATAAAGCATAAAAATATTGAATTTATTTCAATATTTTTTAATTTTTTGGTTAAAATTGGTATAATTTGAAATTTGACAGTACAAAATATGTATGGTATTATATAGAAGTTCGACTTAAGGAGGAGAACTAATTATGAAACAAGAGAAAGCTTCTAGTAAAGCTTTAAAACATGTTTTGTGCTGTATTGTTATTTTAGTCATTTTTGTTGTTGCTATTACAGTTAATGTAGATGCAGAAACAAATAATGAAGAACCTACTACACCAGATGTAGAGGAAATTGTTCCGCTGCGTAAGCAGTTCGGGAATAGATATAGAGATTTATTAAATTATAAAGTTGTAAAATATACTGCTTTAAAATTTGATAAACCAAGAATAATAATCAAGGATATAAATTATTATATAAATCAAAATTACAATACTTTATTATTTTTTGCAAAAGCATTTGGATATGATATGGATTTTATAAAAGATGATTTAATAAGTAGATCATCAAATACAAAAAATATAGAACCTACTAATATTGCAAGCTTAAAAAAAGAAGGTAAGATTATGCAATATCCTAATGTAGAATATGGAATAGTCGAATATTTTCTCGATTTAGTTGAAAATAATAGTGAATTGAGGAAAAATTATAAAATACCATATAATGGTTCCAGTGATTATGTAGAAAAATTAATAATGTATTATACAAATATATATACTAGTGTCGATAGAGTATTGGCATTAAGTATAGGTGCAGCAGAAAGTGGTTACTATGAAGTTAAATATATGTTAAATAGAAATAACGTATATGGTGGTATGGGCAACAATGGTTTGATAGTATATGATAATATTGAAATAGGAGTATTAAAGTATATTAGATTACTTTATGATAGCTATTTTAATAAAGGATTAACGGATGTATATTCTATAGGTAGAGTTTATTGTCCTACTTATGATGAATATGGAAATAAAGTTGCTAGCAGTCATTGGATAAGCCTAGTAAATAAAGCAAAAAATAAATATGAAAATTATACACAAAACATTACAATTGATGATATTGTAAACTATTAGAAATACTTAACTTGTATTTCTTTTTTTAATACATTATAATTAAATTGGTGATAATATGAAATTTATTAAAGATATAGAAGTTAAAGAAAAAACAGTTATTTTGAGAAGTGATTTAAATGTTACTATAAAAAATGGGGAAATAATAGATGATACTAAAATAATAAAAAGTTTAGATACTATTAATTATTTATTAGAAAAAAATTGCAAAATAATATTAATGAGTCATTTGGGGAAAGTTAAATCAGAAGAAGATAAAAAAAAGAATACTTTATATCCGGTATATTTAAAATTAAAAGAATTATTAAATACTAATATATATTTTTCTAATGAAACTAGAGGAAATAACTTAGAAAATTTAATTAAAAATTTAAAAAATAAAGAAATAGTACTAATGGAAAATACTAGATATGAAGATTATCCTGAAAAATTAGAAAGTTCCTGTGATATAGAATTATCAAAATATTGGGCATCATTAGCCGACATATTTATAAATGATGCATTTGGATCAAGCCATAGAAAACATGCATCAACATATGGAATAAAAAAATATATACCTAGTGCATATGGGTTATTAATTGATTATGAGTTAACCAAGTTAAATGAATTGATAAATAACCCTGAAAGACCTTTTACAGTAATTATGGGTGGAGCAAAAGTAGACGATAAAATTAAATTGATAAAAGAATTAATTAAAAAATGTGATTATTTGATAGTTGGTGGTGGCATAGCGAATACTTTTCTTTATGCTAAAGATATAAATGTAGGGAAATCTTTAATCACGATTGAAGCTATTGATGAAATTAAAGAAATATTAAAAAACTATTCAGATAAAATTATACTTCCAGTTGATTTTAAAGTACTTAATGATGATGCAGTTTGTGAAAGAACAATTGATAATTTAAAATCAGACGATGTAATTTATGATATTTCAAAAAGTAGTATAGATAAATATATAAATATAATAAATAATTCTAAGACAGTATTTATTAATGGAACAATAGGTTTATATGAAGATGAGAGATTTAAAAATGGCACAGAAAGTATATTGAAAGCTTTAAGTGAAAGCAATGCAAAAACATTTGTTGGTGGCGGAGATGCTGTATCATCTACTAATAAACTTGGATTTCAAGATAAATTATATTATAAATCTACAGGCGGAGGTGCAACATTAGAATATATAGTAGATGGAAAACTTCAAGCTATGGAGGATTAAATGCAAATATTTGTTAACCATAAAGCTAACTTAAATTATGAAGAAATTAAAAGATATGAAGAAAAAATAAGAAATTTAGATTTAGTAGTTATGCCCTCTATTTGTTATATGACTTTATTTCAAAATGGTTTATATAAACTTGGAAGTCAGGATATAAGTGAATATAAGGATACTAATATGACTGGAGAAATAAATGCTCGACAGTTAAAAAGTTTAAATGTTAAATATTCTTTAATAGGGCATAGTGATTTAAGAAATTATAAAAATGTAACTGATGAATCAGTGTTTAAAAAATTGAAAATATGTTTAGATAATAATATTATTCCAATTTATTGTATTGGATATAAAGATAACAGTGACGCTAATGAAATAATATCTGAGATAAATAAAGTTTTAGATATTATTGAAGATAATAATGTAATAATTGCTTATGAACCTAAAGAAAATATTGGTGTTAAGTCTATAGATTTGAATTTAATAAATGATAATATAAATATAATAAGAAGTCATATTAAAGATAAAAATAATATAAAATTACTATATGGTGGTGGAGTCAATATAATTAATGTTGAAGTTATTAAAAAATTTGATATTGATGGGATATTGCTATCTACAGAAAGTTTAAATATAGACAACTTATTAAAAATATATAATATGTTGAAAAAATAATAAATATGGCCAAAGTGTATTAGTTTGATACACTTTTTAGTTACTTGTTTTTTTTATAATTTATATGTATAATAAACACAAGCGAGTGGATTTTATGGAAGAAGAAATAAAAGTAGGGGATGTTCTAGAAATACACTGTTACAAACATAATAAAAGAATACATAGAACTTGGGATGAAGCTACTATATTAGAAATAAATGATGACTTTATTGTATGTGGCAATTTCAAAACTAAAGTAACTGAGAGTAATGGAACAACTCATAAGACAAAAGAACCGGCAATTATGTTTTTTTATAAAAAAAGATGGTTTAATATAATTGCACAATTAAAAAAATATGGATTATTTTATTATTGTAATATTGCATCACCATTTTTGATAGATGATAAAATAATAAAATATATAGATTATGATTTAGATTTAAGAGTATTTCCAGATGGAGCTTTTAAAGTGTTAGATAGAAATGAATATAATTATCATAGCAAAATAATGCACTATCCGAAAGAAATTGATAAAATATTAAAAAATGAATTATCTAATTTGATTGAAATGGAGCAAACTAACACAGTTCCTTTTGATAAAAAAATAATTGATAAATATTATGAAAAATATTTAGAGATAAAAAAGGGTAAAAAAAGTGATTAGAAAATAGGCTAAAATGAAAAAATTAAGTGAATTCAAATTAAAGTTAACTAAATTAATATTAGAAAGTAATCAAGTAATTTTAACACCCCATATTGGAGCAGATTGTGATGCAACAGCATCTTGTATAAGTATGTCTTTAATTGTAAAAAAGTTAGGAGTACCATGTCATATTTTAATTAATGAAGATCCATTAAAAATGGAAGCAGCTTCAAAAAAAATTTCTGATGAAGCTAAAGATATTATTTCAATAATTAATTTAGATACATACAACAGTATTAAAACAGATAAAGATTTA
The DNA here is from genome assembly GCA_947626515.1 of uncultured Bacilli bacterium. GTDB lineage: Bacteria > Bacillota_I > Bacilli_A > RF39 > UBA660 > UMGS1124. Next base: position 23,929 of record CANQSL010000011.1, on the reverse strand, counting down.
TTGATTACGTTAGATGTCAATAAGAAAAATTTAGTATGTTGTGAAAGCATATTGGATTCGTTTAATAACATTATTTTAATAGATCATCATAATGAAGATGATAAAACTATAATAACAAGTGAAGAAAATAAATTTATTGATACTAGCTACTCTAGTGCTTCTGAAATAATGGTAGATTTATTAAAATTATATAATATTAGATATGATTTTAAGATAGCTACTTATTTATTAGCAGGAATATTTTTAGATACCAACAGATTGAGTAGAAATAATAATACAAGAACAATGAAAACGGTGGCATATTTATATGAGAAAGGCGCTAATCAAGAAATAGCAAATAATTTTTTTAAATTGAATTTTTTAAGCGATAGAAAAGTACAAGACTTAGTTTCAAAAACAAAATTTGTAAGTTTTATATTTGCTATTGCAAATGGGCAAGATGAAGAATACTCTAAAGAAGAATTAGCAAAAGCGGCAGACTATATGCTCAATTACCAGACAGATGCCTCATTTGCGATAGGAAAGATAGATGGCAAACTTTCTATTAGTGGTAGATCCAATGGTAAAACTAATATTGGAGAATTAATGGGACAATTTAACGGTGGAGGTAATTTTTTTGCTGGAGCTGGGAAACCAGATATTAACAATTTAGAAGAATTAGAAAATCAGATAATAAAAAAACTAATACCTTACAGAAATTTTGAATAATATAGGAGATTTATGGAAACAATTAGATTTAAAGATTTAGATATTACAATTAATAGTGGTGAATTAATTGGAATAATTGGTCCAATAGGTTCTGGGAAAACAAACATTTTAAATAAATTATCTGGAATAAAGAAAAATACGGATATACTAATAGATAATAAACTTCTTAAACAGTTTACATTAGATTATAAACGTAAAAATATAGTATGTGTATCAAATAATAATATTTTTAATACACCAACACCATTAAGCGAATTAAGATATTACTTATATAAAATAGGAATGGAAATTAAAGAGATTGATTATCGTATTAAAGAATTTAAAGACTTTTTTAAATTAGATAACATTTTAAAATCTGATTTTGAAGATATGTCATTAGAAGATAGAAATTATATAAAAATTCTTTCTTTATTGATAATAAAACCATCAATTTTTTGTATTGACGATTTATTAACTTATCTTAATAGAGATAAAAAAACAAATATTTTAAATTATATAAAAGCAAATGAGATAACTTTATTAAATATAACTTCTGATATGGAAGAATTATTTTTATATGATAAAATTCTAGTTATGAATAAAGGTTATAAATATGATTTTGATTTATCAAAAAATATATTGAAAAATGAAAAATTATTTAAAGATTTAGGGTTAAATATGCCGTTTATATATGATTTAAATATAATGTTAAAAGAATATGGCTTAATAAATGAATTACATATTGTGCATAAGGAGTTAATTGATTTACTATGGAAATAATGTATACAAATACTAAATCGGATATTTTTAAGGAAAATAAATTTATTGCAGTATATAAAGATAAAATTGATTTAATTAACTACGGTATAGAATTTGAAGGAATATCTTATGATGATGAATGGACTATAAAAAGGTTTTTGAATGGATATAAATTAAAGCTAGATGATGATATATTAAATCTTTTAAAAGAATTTGAGATGCCAGAAAGTTTATTAAATAAAAAAATAAAAAATGTAAGTAAAAGTATTTTTAAAATAATATTATTAATATATTCATTAAGAAATAATAAAAATATTTTAGTATTAGATTATTTTGATAAAGGCTTAAATTATAAATATAAAAAGATAGTAATAAATTATTTGAAAAGGAATTATAAAAAAACATTGATTGCAATTAGCAACGACCTAGTTTTCTTAAATGAATTATGTCAAGAATTAATAGTATTTAGAGATGGAAAAATAATTTATCAGGACGATATAAATAAAATATATAAAAGTAGAATAAATTTAGATTATCCTGAGATAATTAAATTTATAAAACTTGCAAATAAATACAAAGCAAAACTTGGATATACAGTAAATAATAAAGAGTTATTAAAAGATATTTATAGGAGTATAAAATGAGATATTTGATAAGTATTTCATATGATGGAAGTAAATATTTTGGATTTCAAAGATTAAATAATTTAGACTCTATTCAAAAAGAATTAGAATATGCATTAAGTAAAATTAATAAATCAAAAGTTATTGTAAAGGGGAGTGGAAGAACCGATAAAGGAGTTCATGCTTTAAATCAAAAATGTCATTTTGATTTAAATGTCAATATTCCTACTAAAAGATTAGTGCAAGCAATGAACTCAATATTGCCACCTTCTATTTACGTTAATAATTGCAAAATAGTAGATGAATCATTTCACGCAAGATTTAGTGTAAAGAGAAAAATATATAAGTATGTTATAAATGTAGGAAAGTACAATGCTATTAAAAATGATTTTATTTATAATTATTGTCATAATTTAAATATAAATTCGATGAGAAAAGCTAGCAAAATTTTATTTGGGCAACACTCTTATAAAAATTTTGTAAGTGGTACTAGAGATAACTATGATAGTGAAATATATAAAATTAGTATAACTAAAAAAAATGATTATATAATTTTTACTTTTGAAGGAAAAAGTTTTTATAGATATATGGTAAGAAATATAGTTGGATCATTAATTGAAGTAGGAAAAAATAAAATTAGCTATAATGATTATCGTAATGCATTTAATAGTAATAAGAAAATAAATTATACTACTGCACCTGCAAATGGTTTATATTTATATAACGTTAAATATTAATTTATTTCTTTAGTTATAGACTAAGATTATTTTTTTTGATACAATTATCAAGGAGGTATTTTAAAAATGAAAGATAAAAAGAATTATGTTGGATGGATAATTTTTGTTATTGTGCTAATTATTTTGTTTATTCCTATTATAAGTGACTATATAAAATCACAAAAAATAGATATACAAGAAAATGATAAAGTAATTGAAAAATTAAATTCTAATGAATCATATGTAATATCAATTGGTGATGTAGATAAAGCTAGCACTAAGATATTAAATGAAGTAAAAAATAAAGAAAAAAATGATTATTCTTTTGATTATGAAGTTATAAATGCTTCAGACGACAAAGAAATAACTAGTAAATTTAGCGAAGATACTAAATATGCAATAATAGTTGAAGGAGATATACAAAAAGAGTATAAAGAAGATGAAATAGACGAGCTAAGTGATGATGTTGATGCATTTTTAATTGCAGATTTCAATGATAAAAATATCTCATATAAAGTTGCAAAAGATTCAAGTGAATTTAATGAAATTGTAAAGAGTGATGAAGTTACAATGTTTGTTTTTGGTAGAGATACATGTGGTTATTGCAATTTATTTAAGCCAGTATATAATGCTTTAGCTGAAAAATATGATTTAGATATTTATTTCTTTGATTCAGACAGTTATAATTCAGATGAATATAGTAAAATTATAAAATCTAAATTAGTAATTCCAGGAAAGTGTAATAGTGATACTAATAATGCTGGAAAAGACTTTAAACTATCTGATGGTTTTGGTACACCTTTGACAATATTTACTAAGGATAACAAAGTTATTGATTGTATAAGTGGCTATGTCGATAGAGCAAGTTTAATGGATAAATTAAAAAATGTTGGAATGATAGAGGAATAATATAAGAGAGTGATTTAAATGAAAGATGTATATCAATGTGTTAAACAATTTAAAAAAAGATTTCCTAGTACTATCATGTGGAGAGTGAAAAAACATTGTGCAATAATTGATAAACATCTAAATCCAGATGAAGAAGTATTATATGCATGTGCTGGACAAAAAAATGATAGTTGGACTAATTTTTTTGATACTGCAGTATTATGTGTAACATCTAAGAGATTACTTATTGCTCAAGATCATATCATATATGGATATTCATTAAATTCGGTAACTCCCGAATTATATAATGATTTGCAAGTTTTCTCAGGTCTATTTTGGGGAAGAATCACTATAGATACAGCTAAAGAAGTTATATATTTTTCTAATTTATCAAAGAAATCTCTTGAGGAAATTGAAACAATTATAACTATGTATATGATAGAGGCAAAAAAACTATATCCAAATAAAAAGAAAATAAGTTCTATGAAAAAATAGAACTTTTTTAAATTATTTTAATATATTAGTAATAGGTGAATAAGTATGAATAATGAATTATATGACACTTATAACATACAAAAAGGAGATACTCTTTATGCTATAAGTAAAAAATATAATATTAATCCAGAATTATTAGCTTTAATTAATGGATTAAATATGAATGATTATATATATGAGGGTCAGAAGATTTTAATTCCTAAAAGTGGTTACAGCTATTACTTAACTCAAAGTGGTGATAATTTGAATGATATATTAAATTTATTTAATGTTGACTATAGTGATTTTAATAAAGTAAATAATAGAATTTTATTAGAAAGTGGCCAATTATTTGCATATAAGAGATAATAATTTCGACATAAAGTTATTTTTTCTAGATATGCCTTTCTTTATTTTTAAAACCTATTTATAGGTTTTTTTAGTGAGATTAATTTAAGTAAGCGCGATAATACAAGCTTATAATATGAATGATTAATTAGTAAAAAATCCATTAGTGAAAGTTATTATTGTTGATGACGGTTATTATGATAAAACAGGAATTATATTGGACAAATTGGATTAAATATGATTTAGAAGTAATTAAAGAATATAAGAATAAAACCTATATGATAAAAAAAATATAGTAAAATAATAAATAAAAATTTGTTAAAATTAATTATTTTACATATTAAAATTTAGATGGTATAATTTATAAAGAATAGGAGACTATAGTTATGGTATTTAAGAAACCTTATGCATTTTTTATTAAATATTTTAGATTAATTCATTTAATTTTAACAATATTGTTAATTTACTTATCCTATAGTTTAAATAATTTACATGGAGTGTTACGTGAAATATATTTAGGAACATATACCAGCTATGGTGTATTAAAATCTACTTATATTAATTTTAAATTAGGGTTAACTATCTTTCTTATTTTATTATTAATTTCATCTATAATTTCACTATTTATAAGAAAGAAGAAACCTTTAAGGGATTATATTCTTTGTGCTTTTTACATTGTTGTTATAATAATATATTTGTTTTTGGTAAATAATTTATTTGGAGATTTATTAGTAACATCAATTGAACAAACAACATTAAATTTATATTCTGATATATCGTTAATGATAATAATTCCCGCTTTATATTTTATCTTTATGTTTGCTTTTACAACTATTGGATTCAACTTAAAAAAGTTTAATTTTTCAAAAGATATAGAAGAATTAAAACAAGAAGAAAGTGATAATGAAGAAGTAGAGGTCATTTTTAATAAAAATACTTATAAATATAAAAGAAGTATCAGAAAATATATAAGAGAATTAAAATATTATTATATAGAAAATAGAGGATTAATTAATACAGTATGTTTAGTATTAATAGGAATCTTAATAATATTCTCTATTAGTAAATTTACTTTTTCTCACAATACATATAAGTTAGGTAAACAATTTTCAGCAGGTGGTTTTACTTTTAAAATAAATGACGTTTATGAAACGGAATATGATTTAAATGAAAATATAGTAAAAAAAGATTATAAATATATTATTGCTAATGTAGATATTAAAAATAATAAAACGGAATCTCAAAAGTTTGATTTTAGCAAAATGAGAATAGTATTTGGAGACAATTTTTCTTATGCTAATAATTATTTTAATGATAAGTTTATGGATATGGGTATTCCTTATAATAAAACTCTTTTAAATGCAGGAGAAACATATAATTACTTATTCATATTTGAAGTCCCTAAAAGTTATAAAAAACATTCATATAAGATAAAAATTTATGATCAAATTTCATACAAAGATGATGAAATGGAAGGAGTTTATAAAATTGTTAAATTTAAATCAAAAAAAATAGATAAAAAGAAATTAGAAGTAAATAATAATATGAAAGAAAAAGTAACATTTGGTGAAAATTATGGAAGTTCCAGTATTACAGTAAATAGCTATTTAATAAGTAATAGTTATACATATACAGAAAAAGACTGTAAAGATGATAATGATTGTATAGAAAGAACTCGTTTAATTACTCCAAATAGTGCTAATAATGTTTTACTTATTTTAGATTATAATTTATCTTTAGATAGTCAAAAAAATATAAGTAAAGTATATAAAAATGATATAGATTTTTTTAAAGCGTTCTTTAAAATAGAATATGAATTAAATGGCAATGTAAAGACTGCAAAAGATATAACAGTTTTGAATAAAATTGATAATAAATTATTTATTTCTATTCCATATGAATTAAAAAATTCAACTAAATTAAATATGGAATTATTATTTAGAGATACAGAAATTAAAATAAAATTAAAATAGAATTACTTAAAAGTAGTTCTATTTTTTAATTGATACATAAAATATAATAGTTATCATAATTGACAAAAGAATTTAAGTAGTGTAAAATTATAAATACGTGAACTTGTTGTTTACAATTGGGTCTATAGCCAAGTGGTAAGGCATGGGACTGCAACTCCCCGATTCGTTGGTTCAAATCCGACTAGGCCCTCCAATTAGTTATTTAATGCCCTTAAATGGGCTTTTTTTGTTGCTATAATACATTTAAATACACTTAATTTATCTAGTACTTATTTTTGAATGGTTTAGATATTATCGAATGATATTCAATGAGATAAATTAAACCTTACTTTTGAAGATATTATATTAAAAAGAGATATGGGTTTTATCGATAAAGCTAAATCATACTATGCTTTTAATGATAAGTGAGATTTTAATAAAAGAAATTGATGCTTTTAAAAGTAAATATGTTATAATAAACAATTAAGGGAGGTTTTGAAAAATGAGAAGAAAACTAAATATGGATGGAAATCAATATCGTGATTTATTAAAGATGTTGAACGAAGAAATTTATAAATATGCAAAAAATAAAGGAATAGACATAAATGATGAAAAAGAGTTAATTGAAAATTGTAATGCTATGGAAAAAATAAAATTAGGAAAGGAAACTACAAAGATTCTTTTAGACGGTATTATGAATTACGATGTTGGAGATCAACGTGTTTTGAAGTTTATTGATTTAGAAGGAATTTCTTTTGCTGGCAGAAATGTTCGTAGAGTTGATTTTCGTGGTACGAATGCAGATATAGATCCTCAGACAGTAGAAGATAAAAATATAGAAGGAGCAAACTTTGAAGGAATAGATTTGAGTGATAAATGCTTTGACGAATGTGTAATTTATAGTACCAATTTAAGCTACACAAACGCTTCAATTAATCCTCAAAAAGTTTATGATAAAGACTTATCAGAGACTAAATGTGATGGCCTTGATTTATCACATGCAGATTTTACAAATGTTTATGTAGAAGGTGCAAGTTTTAAGAATGCTAAAATTAATTTAGATCCTCAAACTGTACTTGGTAAAAATTTAGAAGGAACTAATTTGGAAAACGTAGATATGAGTGGAAAAGATTTTAGCGGATGCGAAATTTGTTATTGTAATTTAACAAATACCAATGCTGTTTTAGATTTACAATACTTAAATATTGATAAATTATGGGGATGTAAGTTAGAAGGAACAACACTTATAGTTGATGAAGCTTTTAATAGAAAGCAATTAGAGAAACAAAATGTTGAATTAGGGGAAGTTAGAGCTAATGATTATATATTGACAAAGAAAAAAATTAAATCTATTTTTGAAAAAATAAATAAAACAACAAGATAAGTTTTTAAAAAATTGTAAAGTGTGCATTAATATAAAGTTAAATTATCTTATTAAATTGAAATTAATAAAAATTATGTATTAAACAAAAAAAGAAAAGTTTGAAATAATTTTCTATTCATTTCAATCTCTAATATGATAAAAAACTTGAACTGATTTATTTCGAAAGTAATAAATGCTAACAGAAATGTTAGCTTTTTTTTAAAAGTATTAAAAAACTACAATATAATAATTGTAATTCTTTAAAATAATTATTTATTATTTTTTAATTTTAGTGCTTTTATTGTAGATTGATGACATCCAGCATTAACTATTTCTGATTGCATATTTAAATCAAATACTGTTTCTGGTGCACTTGTCATATAAAAAGCATTTGCTTCATTTAAAAGTTCATCTGGAAATTGTTGAAGAACTTCAGCTATTGTTGGTTTAAAAAATCCAGCATAATCATATGTATGATAACACGAAAATTCATCTAAAGTTTTTGCATCCGTCATATCGACTTTTCCTCTAATGTCCTCATTAATATTCCATGTATATGCTTGATTTCTCATCATATTAATATCATATTTTTTTAAATAATAATAAAGTTTATCAATAGATACAATTGGTTTAATTCTTTTGTATCTGGCAAGTAACTCATCATCAGTTAAATAAGGTAAAATTATCTTATTATGGGTATACTCATAACCATTAACATCAGTTTCTTTAATAGTTTGTAAAATTACTTTTCTATTATCTAGTATCCTTTGATTTATTATTTCAGTTTTAATCATATAAACATTCCTTTCAAAACATGATTTATTATAACATTATTTAAACTTATTACAATATATTTATTAAAATAATTAAAAGTTAAAGAAGTAGAAATACAATGTATAATTTTTGTAAACAGCATACTTTTTTGTTGAAAAAAAATAATAAATTTAATAACCTAATAATAGGTGATTGTATGGAAAAGACATATGACGAATTATTATTAGAAGCTATAAAAAAATTATCGCAAGAAGAAAGAAAAGATATTCCTGAAGATATGGTATATAAAAGTTTAAAGTCAGTATATGAATCTAAAGAATTATCGTTAGATGAAATAGTTGATTATTTAAAATGTCTAGGAGAAAGCAAGAGAAATATTATTTATATATATTCTCTTTCAGATAATAATGAATTATCAATAAAAATATCAAAAGCTAACCAAATTATTTCTAAAAATAATATTTTGTCTTTGAAATCATCTTATCGAAAAGGACTGTTAGATGACTTTCTTTCAAATTTAGATTGGAAGGATAAATGTACTCTTGTTGCAAATTTATTACATTTAAAACCATATGATGATATTATGCCTATTAGCAAAAATGAAATATTTCAATTAGTTAATCTAATAAATAAATCTATTGAAGATGAGATATCTACTATAATTAAAAAGAATACTGAAATAATAAAAAATATAAAAGAGCAAGTATTACTTAAAGAAGATAATGCGATTAGTCAAACTGCAAAATAAAAGAATTCATTTTTTTGAATTCTTTTTTAATATATCGTATTGTTTATAAAGATATTGTACACCGTTTTCCAATCTAAAATAATGTACAATATAGAATAACACAAATATTAAAAGCATTATTCCAGCTATATAAAACGGCCAAAAGAACATGCCACCTATCAAAAATATAAGCATAAATACACAATAAAATAATGTTACTAATAAATGTATTAAACGTTCATGTTGAAAAAACTCTATTTTTATTAAGTGTTCTTTTACAATATCTTCTTTATTTTCATTTTTACTTATAACTTCATCGATCGACTTTATATAATCATACAAATATTTTTTCATTTAATCACCTATTATAATTATAAATTTATTTTTAATATTTATCAATAATATAAAGACTACTTGTGTAGTCTTTTAATAAAATTTAATGTTAGATACTAAATGGATATTAAAGAGGAGGATCCATATATTTTATGTATATTTAATTTTTAGATAATGATTATTTTTCATCATTAGATTTATTTATTTCATCTAATTTATTTTTTAATATTTTGGGTATTTTTATTCCCATTTTTGACCAATTTTCTATAATAGCTAAGCCTTCATTAGATATAAATACAAATATTATTATATTTCTAATATTTATACTACTTTCAAATATTTTATCTAATTGTACTGCTAAAAATATTATTATTATATAACCAAATTTTTTAATAATACTTTTAATACTTAACTTAGTATTTATATTTTTGCTATAAAAAGACCTTAATATTAATGTTATGTAATCAATAATTATAAAAGATAGTAAAGTTTTAAAAAGTGAGTCAAAGCCACCTAACATTAAATCTATAGAAAAAGCATCAAACATATATTTTCATCCTTTTCCAATATATATTATGATTGTTTTTTTTAATATTATTGGCTTTTGTCTTGATATAAATAACACATGTTTTTAATTTATTGAATTTATTAAATAAATATAGTAATATTATTATAAGGAAGTATAGGTTAAAATGGATAGTAAAAAAATAAGGAAGAAAGCAAAAAAAACTATTAAAAATTATTATTGGAGTAGTTTAATAGTATCATTTATAGTATTAATTGTTGTCAATGGTGGATATAATTATAGAACATTTATAGAAAGACCTATAAAAGATATAAATCACGTTTTAATATTAGATAGCAATTTATTTAATTATGATAAGATAGAAAAAACATTTAATAGTATTGGCGAGAAAGCTAAATCTTATCATCCAACTAAAGGGGTTTTATCAATATTTTTTAACCAGATAATAGGAAGTGGCTATATTGTTTTAGGAATAATTAATACATTTTTAATTTTTATTAGTCATTTAGCTTTACCAAATGTTATATTAGAACTTATAGGATTATTGTTCGTATTACTTTTATTTGTTTTTGTACAAAACCTCATAATAGTAGGAAAAAACAGATATTATTTAGAACACCATAAATATAAAAAAATATATATGGATAAATTATTCTTTGTTTATCGAGTAAGAAGAATATCAAATGTAGCCTATATTATGTTAAAAAAATTTATACATAATTTTTTATGGTTTTTAACAGTATTTGGAGGAATATATAAGTATTATGAATATTTTATGATTCCATACATATTAGCAGAAAATCCAACTATTAATTGTAAAAATGCTTTTAAATTGTCTAAAGAGATGATGTATAAAAATAAATTAAGATTATTGTTGTTACAAATATATATTTTTCCATGGGAAATATTAGGGGTTTTGACATTTAATTTAAGTAACATTTTTTACTTTAATATTTATAAAGATTCTTTATATGCAGAATTCTATTTTGATATTAGAAATAAACTATTAAAAAATGATGAAAAATATAAAAATTATTTCAAAGACACTTTATTAGATGGTCCTTCTGTAAATGATTTTTATCCAAGTGATAAATACTTTATTAAAGAGCCTAAAAAGAATAGATGGATGAGGCTAGATTATAATACAAAGTATAGTATTAATACTTTAATATTGTTCTTTTTTACATGTGCATTAATTGGTTGGATTTGGGAAATTAGTTTAAATTATATAATAGGTGGCTATTTTGTAAAAAAAGGATCAATGTATGGTCCTTGGCTTCCTATTTATGGTTATGGAGCAGTCGCGATTATAGTTTTATTAAAAAAATTAAGAAATAATCCATTTATTTTATTTATTACATCTATAGGTCTTTGTGGAATAATAGAATATTTTACTGGTTGGTATTTAGAAACATTTCATCATATGAAGTGGTGGGATTATACTGATTATTTTTTAAACGTAAAGGGTAGAATATGCTTAGAAGGATTACTAATATTTGGAATAGCTGGGGTAATATTTGTATATATACTAGCTCCACTTTTAAATAATATTTATGCTAAAATAAGTTTAAAATCTAAAAAAATAATTGCAACTGTATTAGTTATATTTTATATAATAGATTTAATATTTTCTACATTAAAGCCTAATACAATTGCAGGTACAACTTTATTTAAATTATTATTTAAATAATCTTAAAAAAATTGAACAATGTTCAATTTTTATTTTTTAGCAAAAATTACCAAGTAAAATATACGAACAAATGTTTACATACATATTTTTTTATTATATAATGTATTTGGTGATTTTATGGAACTAAAAGAAAAATTAACTATTTTATCTGATAGTGCAAAATACGATGCTTCATGTTCTTCTAGTGGATCAAATAGAAATAGTTTTAACGGTATAGGAAATACTAGTATAAGTGGTATTTGTCATTCTTTTTCTAGTGATGGAAGATGTATATCTCTTTTAAAAATTCTTTTAACAAATTGTTGCATATTTGATTGCAAATATTGTATAAATAGGAAAACGAATAATGTAAAAAGGGCGATATTCACACCAGAAGAAATATGTACTATAACAATGAATTTTTATAGAAGAAACTATATAGAGGGATTATTTTTAAGTTCAGGAATTATAAAAAGTCCAGATTATACAATGAATTTAATGATAGAAACTATTTCACTTTTAAGAAAGAAATATAAATTTGGAGGGTATATACATGCAAAAGCAATACCTGGTGCTAGTGAGGTATTAATAAAAAAATTAGGATTATTAGTTGACCGAATGAGTGCAAATATTGAACTTCCAACTGAAAAAGGGTTAAGACTTTTAGCTCCAAATAAAAACATTAATAAAGTAAACAAGATAATGGGCTATGTAAAGGAAAACAAATCGAGAAAGTTTGTTCCTGCAGGACAAAGTACTCAAATGATAATAGGTGCAACAAATGAAACTGATTTTGATATTATTAAAAAAAGTAAATATATGTACGATAAATTTAATTTAAAGAGAGTATTTTATTCTGCTTATATACCAGTAAATAAAGATAAACTCTTGCCGAGTATAAAAATTCCTCCACTAATTAGAGAAAATAGATTATATCAAGCAGATTTTCTTTTAAGATTTTATAATTTCAAAGTAGAAGATTTATTAGATGAAAAAAATCCAAATTTTAATCTATTAATAGATCCAAAAGCAAATTATGCGTTAAATCATATAGACGAGTTCCCTAAAGAAGTAAATAAAGTTTCGTATTATGATTTACTTAAAGTACCAGGTATTGGAGTTAAATCAGCAAAAAGAATAATTAATTCGAGAAGATATTTTAAAATTACTTTTAATGATTTAAAAAAAATGGGAGTAGTTTTAAAAAGAGCTAAATATTTTATATTATGTAATGGAGAATATTTTATGGATATTAGTTATTTTAAGTCAAATTTTATTGAAAAAAATTTAGTATTATTAGATGAAGAAATAAAATTAAACAATAAGGAACAATTGACATTATTTTAATGAGAAAAGAAAACTATATATATTTATATAACGATAGTTTTATAAGTTTACTAAATTTGATAATAATATTATTAAGCAAAAAAATAATTCCATATGATATAAAAGATACTAAATATCAAGCTAATTTATTTGATCAGACAATATTACTTAATATAGAAGATAAAAACATTATAGATAGTTTGGTAAAAAAATTTGGAAATAATATATTTAATATTATGTATAACGTATATATTTCTAATAATGAAAAAAAAGAATTAATTATTTATTATTTTTTTAAAAGTGCTTTAAAATATAAAGATAAAGTTATTTATATGAGAAATTTAAAATGTGTAAGTGAATCAATTAAAATATCTAAATATGTTACAAGTGAAAATCATAAATACAAAGGATTTGTTCGATTTAAAGAAATGAAAAATAAAATACTATACGCCGAAATAGAACCTGTAAATGATATCTTATTTAAATTATCTAGGCATTTTTCTAAAAGATTAAAAAATGAATATTGGATAATTAAAGATGTTGGTAGAAATATATTAAGTATTTATGATAAAAAAATGTTTTATTTAGTCAGTGGAAGAGAATTTAAATTAATTACGAATGAATTAAGTGATGAAGAGACTAATATAGAATCTATGTGGAAATTGTTTTACAATACTATTGGGATACAAGCTAGAAAAAATGATAGATGTAGGATGAGTTTTATGCCTAAAAGATATTGGAAATATATTATAGAAATGAGTGATAAAGTATGAAAATAATTGTGAGTGGAAATGAATTAAAAAATAAAATAAAAGAAGCAGTGGATATTATGTGTAATACCGTAAAAGCTACTTTAGGTCCAAAGGGAAGTAATGCAATCATTGATCATTTTTCATTTAGTCCTTTTATAACAAATGATGGAGTGACTATAGCTTCTAATATAGAAAGTGAAGACGAATGTATAAACACTATATTAACTTTGGTAAAAGAAGCATCTATAAAAACTAATGATATTGTAGGTGATGGGACGACAACTACACTAGTATTGCTTCAAGCTATATATACGCTAGGATTAAAGAAGATAGATAATGGGGTTAATCCAATCATACTAAAACAAGAATTGGATCTATCAGTTAATAATATAATAAGTGAAATAAAAAAATGTAGTAGAAAATGCAAATTAAAAGATATAAAAGATATTGCAAGTATTTCTTCTAATTCTAAATATATTGGAAATAAAATTATGGAAGCATATAAGCATGTAAAAAATGTAAATGCAATTAAAATAATAGAAAATAATACAAAAGAAACAAGAGTTATTTATAAAGTTGGTTATAGTATAGATACGAATTTAGCATCTCCTTATTTTCTTTTAGAAAAAGAAATAACATTAAATAATGCTTATGTATTAACAACAAATATAGAACTTTTAAATATAGATGACATAGCTAATATTATAAATGAAATAGTTAAACTAAATTCTAGTTTAGTAATATTAGCTGAAGATTATAGTGATGAATTTGTAAATAATATTTTATCGTTATATATAAATAATAAATTAAATATTATATTATTAAAAAATCCAGAATTTGGTAAAAATAAAATTGACGCTTTAAATGATATATCATTCATAACTAATAGTAAAATAGTAGATAATATAAGTGATATTAAAATATCTAATATGGGTATATGTAATGAAATTAAAATAGATAACAACAGTTCTACTTTCATTGGTAAAAATAAATCTATATCTAATCGATTAAAAGCCTTAAAAGACCAAAGAAAAGATGTATGTGAAAAATATGAACTTGAATTTTTAGATAAAAGGATAGCAATGTTAGAAAATGGAATAGCCTATATTAGTGTAGGTGCAATTACAGATATTGAGAGAAGAGAATTAAAAATGAGATATGATGATGCATTGTGTTCTATTTCTTCCTTAGAAAATGGAATAGTTCCAGGAAGTGGGTTAATATTTTATAAAATTAGTACTGATATGATGATAAATAATAATGGCGATGAAATATTTAAAGAAGCATTAAAATATCCTATTAAACAAATATTATATAATGCGGGGTTAAATTTAAATATATTAAAAGAAATTGAAAATTCTAATTGTTCTAAAATATATAACATAAATACAGATTTATTTGAAAATAATAATGAAACAAAAATATTAGATCCTGCCGATGTTTTAATTAACTCTTTAGCTAACGCATGTTCTATTGCTGGGATGCTTTTAACTACAAATAGCTTAATCATAAATGAACAAAGTGAAGATAAAAAAATAACTATACAAAATGATATATATTAAAAAGAATACTATTCTGTATTCTTTTTATCATAAATATTTCTCAATGTTTTAGTAAGTTTTACCAATTCTATTTCTTTTTCTATATTATTATTTTCTAAATAATTTTTTATTTGACTTTTTAAAGCAGTATTATAATTTGAATAACTTTTAAAATATGAAAAAAATAATTCAAATATGTCTAAAGGATCCCATTTTGATTTATTTGCAATTTCGCAAAGAGTATCTATATCAAATAAATATTTTTGTGGATATTTATAATATTGTATTTTTCTAACATTCACTAATGCTTTTAATAATATTTCTGTTGGTATAGGACTATTAAAGTATTTTGCCATTTTTTTAACTTTTTTTATTGTCTTTTTAGAGTCAAAATCTTTTAATAATAATTCTTTCAAAGTAAACATTTTAGGATTATTATTAACAAATATAGGATTAATCAAACATTCGCTACATAAAAATTCAGACATATAATTAATTGAGTGTATAACATTTGAATCGATATTCGTTATTCCGTTCTTATTCAAATTGTCAATAAATTCATCTGCAAATTTATCATTAAAACATTTAAATCTTTTATCTATATATTTTTTATTATATTTTTCAAATTCCAACTTTGTTAGAGCAAAATATTTGTATGATAAAAGAAATTCAATGTCATTTTCATTTTTTTGCTATCCCAAGTTGTGTCAAAATAATAAACTCCGTTAATATTATATTTTTTATCTATAATTTGTACCATATTTCGTGCATGTCCCAATTTTTCATTAAAAAGATATACTATTTGTGTATTAAACTTTAAAATTCGTAATACTGCATCAAAAATATTTGCATAACCTTGGCATACAATTTTATTTCCTAAAATAACTTTTGATAAATCTCTTGAAATATTTTTATCTTCATCCTCATTTTCCAATTTATAAATTCTATCTCTAATATTATCATAAATATACATTATTTGTTCCAAAGGAGAAAAATTGTATTTTTTTGAATCCAATGCTATATCTTCAATATATTTGAATGTATTTAAACAGTCATTATAATTTATAAGTGCAGTATTTCCTTTTATCATAAAATATAAATTATTTGTATTTTTAAATATTTCTTTTAATCTAATTAAATATGAAATATCAATTTCATCTAAATAAAAAATAAATTTTTTACACAAAATTTCTGGATTATATTTTATATATTCTTCTATTTCTTTTATGTTGAAATCTAAAGAAATATATTCTGCATTTTTTATTAAATCCATTTCTTTATTTTTATAATTATCTAAAACAGTATAAATTTTATTAATATATTTACTGTCTTCTTCAAATTCATCTAATGCATCTTTATAAAATTTAATACTATCTTTAAATTCATCTAAATGTTTGTTTGAATATAATGAATTAAATTTTTCATTTAATAGAGTATAAATAGAAATTGAATAATAAATAGGAGATTCACTAGGTTCTATTAAATAATCGCATTCTTTCAAAAAAGTCTTGCTCTCTTTATTTTTAATATGTATTATTCCAGCCATAATTTTTCCTTCTTTTAATGAAATTTATAGTATCATTATGATATTTAAATGTCAAATAAAAAAAGATAATTTGCATTATCTTGTTCTAGTGGGTTCTTTTTCTTCTATATCAGATATTAATATTAGATCTTTTAAAAGAATTTTATCTTGTAATGCTAAAAAGTATATAATTAATTTATTTTCAGCATTTTGCATTTCTTCATCCGGTATTTCTCCAAAGTCAATTTTATCTACAAGTTCTTTAGCCTTTTCTGCTATTAATTCATCGGGCAATTTTTTACATAAATTAACTAAACTTATTAATTCTTCTGGTTTTGTACTCATTAATTTTTTAATATATTCATACTCGCCATTAGTACTAAAAAATGTATCTCTTAAATTTGAAATTTCTTCATTCATATTTCCATACCCACCTGATCTAAAAAATGATTGTAAATTAGAATTCATAGTTTCCTCCTATAATTATATTATACATTATAATAATTACTAAAATATACTATTTTTAATAATTATTTACATAGTCTTTGCTTTAATTTTTACCTTATCATTTAAATTTATTATTCTCTTAGCTAAAAAACTATAAAAACCTAAAAAATCTTGATAATAAATTCCATAATCTGAATCTTGTGATTTAATTCTTATACAATTTTTAATATTTTTTCCAGCATAGTTACATTTAGAAAGCGATAATATTATCGATTGATTTTCAAATTTTATTTTCAAAATATTATCATATTCACTATTAGAATGAAATGTAATAGTTTTATTTTTTAAATCAATAAAATCAACAGGCAAAAGTTTATTTTTCTTATCTTCATATAATACATATCTTCCTAGTATGTTTTTTAATAAGTATTCAAAAGATAAAAATAAATAATATTCATCAGTATTATGTGAGTACATATTAAATTCTATAGTAATATCACTTTTATTACTTTCGAACCAAATATCGTTGTTTATTGTTTTATCTATTATAATTATTGTATCTTCATAATTTATTTCAATGCACATAAAATTATTTAAAAAAGCTTTCATATTATTGCTCCTTTAATATCGTATTATATAAGTAGTAAGTAATTAAATCAAGAAATAATTATTGAAATCCTTTAATAACATTATTATAATATATATTCGAAGGTGTATTATAATGTATAAAAGCAATATTAATCTTAATTTATATAAAACTTTTTATGAAGTTGCTAAATATGGAAGTATTTCAAAAGCAGCGGAAAAAAATTTTATATCTCAACCAGCTGTAAGCAAAGCTATAAAAAAATTAGAAAACGATTTAAATTGTGAATTAGTATTTAGAAATATTAAAGGAATTACATTAACGGAAAAAGGGAAAACGCTTCTTTTTTATATTGAAAGAGCTTATAATAATTTTTTAATAGCTGAAAGAATTATGCTAGAAGATGAATCTCTTGAAAAAGGAAAATTGTCTATAGGAGTTCCATCTCAAATAGGATCATTTTATTTATTTAACAATATTCTGAACTTCCATAAAGAGTATCCAAATATAGAAATAACTATAATAAGTAAATCTACTGAACAATTATTAACATTACTTGAAAGTCATGAAATAGATTTTATTATTGATACTTCACCAATATTTACAAAATTAAATGATGTTTGTATAGTACCTTTAAAAAAAGTAAAAAATTGTTTTGTGAAAAATAAAAATCTGAAAATAAATAAACCAGTAGAAAGTTTAAAGGATTTAGAAGACTTACCTTTAATTTTACCTATAAAAGGAACTAGCAATAGAATTAATTTAGATAAATTATTAGAAGAAAATAATGTGGATATCTCTAATGTTATTAACATTCATACTAGTGAAATGATTATAAGCGCTATAAAAGAAAATTTAGGTATAGGATATATAATATATGATTTAATAAAAGATAATAAAGATTTTGAAATAATAGAATTAAAAGAAAAATTGCCAACTATTACAATTAATTTAGTATACATAAAAAACTATTTAACAAAAGCACCGATATATTTTATAAAAAAATACATTAATTCAAATATTAATATATGAAAAAAAGTTATACATAATATAAAAAATTAATGTTTTTTTTTATATAAAAATAATGCTAAGATGAAAATGGTGATAGTATGAAGGATATAAAAGTAACAGATTTAGCACTATTTGCAAAATCATTTTATTTATTAGGAGATTCATTAGATTACTGTTTTGATTGTAAGTATTGTAGATTAAATGGAGAAAAGCATGAAAATATGAATTATCATATTTTACCTAGTGAAATAAATCCAGATTTTATAAATTTACCAGTTGCTGTTAATCTATTTTATGGAGATCCTTTATTGCAAATAGATAATACAATTAAATTATTACACGATTTAGAAAATGCTAAACATAAAGGCCCAGTAATTATTGTTACTAAAGGTGATTATTCTAAATTTCCAGATATTAAATTTGATTTAGATTTACATATAGCATTTTCATGCTTTGGAGTAAATTCTTATTTAGATGGAAATACAATGGAGAGATTTGAAAATAATTTGAAAGAAATAAAAAGAAGAAAAAATAATTACAAATATTCTATTGAATTTAGACCGATTATATATAATGTTAATGATACAGTAGAATCTTTTACTAATGTTTTTAGGCTTGCTAAAGAGTATAATCTTCCTATAGGATATTCCGGTTTGCAAGGAAAACCTTCTAGTGTAAAGATATGGGATGAAAATGGATTAGACTTAAAACCATATCCAGGTTATACTTTTGGACATAAAAAAATAATTGATCCAAAAATAATAGAATTATTTGAAAAGCTTGCTAAAAAATATGGCGTATTGATATTTAGAAAAACATCTTGTTTAATAAGTTATGTTCATAATATGAATAGAGATTATAATGCTCATTATTATAGACCTTGTGAAATGAATTGTTCTGAATGTATTATGAGAGAAAAGTGTATAAGCTTTAAAAATAGTTTAAAAGAGTACAAAGATTTGCACAATATCATTCCTTTTGATTATAAATTTGTAGATACCTATGATCATGAATGTATTTTAAGTAAAAATAAAATTTGCGAATTTCCATCAATAGATTGTAAGCATATAAATGGAAGATTAATAAAAATAAAGGATTTTATTACAACATCAGATGTTAGATTAATAAAATGGCTTACTGGATATACTGTTGATGCAAATTTTATCGAAAGTCCTAAAATGAGTGAAAGTTGGGTAAAAAATTTGGCATTAATTAATAAAAATAAGTCTTAAATATTGACTTTTTTTTTGAATTTTATATAATTTATTGTAGGATAGTAGATAATAATGAAAACCAATAAAGTAACTTATAATGATTTAAATTTAGTTAGATTAATAGCATGTATTTCAGTATTATTTTATCACTTAAATATACTTAAAGGAGGCTATTTAGCTGTATGCACTTTTTTTATTTTAAGTGCGTATTTATCATGCTTATCAGCTTTTAAAAAGAAAAAATTTTCATTAAAAGAATACTATTTAAATCTATTAAAAAAAATATATTTGCCATTAATAATTGTAGTATTTTTAACAATAGCAATATTATCATTTATTCCAAACGCTCTTTGGTTTAATTTAAAAGCAGAAGTTAATTCTATATTATTTGGTTTTAATAATTTTTGGCAAATAGGAGTAAATTTAGATTATTTTGCAAGACATATAAGTTCCCCATTTATGCATTTATGGTATATATCAATATTATTACAATTTGACTTAATTTTTCCATTTATCTTTATGTTCTTACGTAAAATAGGAAATAAGTTGCATAAAATATTTCCATGTATAATTTTATTATTAGCTACAATAGTTTCTTTTTTATATTTTTATAAAGTAAGTAAACAGAATAATATAACGATATTGTATTATAATACTTTCACAAGAATGTTTCCTTTATTTTTAGGAATGCTATTAGGTTTTATTCATAATTATTTTGACAAATTCTATTATAAAAATAAATTAATAAATCGAAGTTTATTTTATATTTATAATATTATAATGATTACTTTATTTGTTTTTATAGATAGTAATATTAATTATATGTGTTTAGCAATGCTAATAATTTCTTTAATTACTTGTAAACTAATTGATTATGGAACAATATATACAAAAAGAATTAATAACTTAAAAAGTAAATTAGTTTCTTATTTATGTAGTATAAGTTATGAAATATATTTAGTTCAATATCCTGTAATTTATTTTTTTCAGTTAACAAAACTTAATTTTATGTATAAGATAATTTTAACTATTATTATTACATTATTATTATCTTGCATATTGCATTTTAGCAATGTATTTAATAAGAAAAAAGGATTTAAAGAATTAAGATATATATTTAGTTTTTTAATCTTACTAATTTCTCTATTTGGTTTTTATAAATATATAACTTCAAAAAATTATACTAAAGAAATAAAGGAATTAGAAAATAAATTATCTAAAAATGAAGAACTAGTTATTCAAAAACAAAACGAATATATAGAAAAAAAGAAAGAAGAAGAAAATGCTTGGAGTGAAACATTAACTGAATTAAAAAATGGGGAAGAAGATTTGAAAAATATAGTAACTAATCTTTCTATAGTTGGTATAGGAGATTCAGTAATGTTGGGGGCAACTCCAGACTTATATAAAACTTTTCCAAATGGTTATTTTGATGCAAAAATATCGCGTACAGCATGGGCGGTTAAAGATATAATAAATGATTTACAAGCTAAAAATTTATTGAAAGATGTTATCGTATTTAATTTAGGTGCTAATGGTGATTGCTCTAAATCTTGTAAAGAAGAAATAATAAAATTATGTGGTGATAGAGATATATTTTGGATAACTACAACTAATAATGTTGATGCTAATCAAAATATAATTGCACTATCTAAAAAATATAGCAATTTACATATAATTGATTGGTATAACGTATCAAGAGGACACGAAGAATATTTTGTATCTGATAAGATTCATTTAACCGGTTATGGTAGTAAAGCATATACCAATGCAGTTTATGATAGTATTTACAATGTTTATTTAGAAAAGTTTAATATACATAAACAAAGTATATTAGACGAGCACGAAAAAAAGGAATTAAGTAAAATTACATTTATTGGAAATGATATACTATTAAATGCATATGAATTTTTAGCTAAAGACTTTAATGATGCTAAATTTATTATGAATAAAGAAATGGATTATAATTTTATAAAAGATAGTATAGAAAAATCAATAGAAGATAAAACGATGACCCATAGAATTGTTTTTGCTTTTGATAATAACATTAATTTAAGCAAAGATGAGTTAAATGATTTAATAAATTTATATAAAGATTATGAGATATATCTAGTGTCAATTAATGATTTAATAGAAACTTATGATTTAGATATCAATAAGATAGATTTTTATGAAGAAGTAAAAAATAATGATTATTTAATGGTTGATAAAGTACATTTAAATGAATTTGGAAATAAAGCTTTAAGTAAATTATTAAAAGAAAAATTGAATTCTTAATTTAAATAAAAAGTTAAATCATAAATTATAGAACAGATTTAACTTTTTTAATAAATTTACATTCTTTACATTATATTTATAATTTTTGTAAAAACGTATTTGGTTATAATGTATAATGAGGTTTAGGTGATATTATGAAGAAAAAAATCATTATTTTTATAATTGTATTAATTATAATATGTATAAGTATAGTATGTTTATTTGGTTTAAAATATTTTTATAATATAAAGGAAAATAATGATTATTTATTACCTGACAAAATAGAAACAATAGATCTTAGATATGCTCCTTTATATAATATTAGTACGGCTAATGCCTTAAATAGTACAAATAACTTTATTAATTTTCAAACTATAAAATTAAACGATAATGATTTTGTAGAAATTTCTAATATAATAAAAACTTTAAAAGAAGATAAATCATTTTATGATTGTGATTGTATAATATTTGATGAACTTGAATTAATTGTTAATGATTCATATAAAATTACAGTAGGTTCAGATTGGGGAGAAGTAGAAATTAATAATGATAAATTCCCTGTTAAAATTAGTAGTGAACTATATGATAAACTTATTAATATAGAGAAGATTAATAATGATAAAATATTTAATAAAATTGAAACTAATAATATAAGTGTTTTAAAAGAAAATGAAAATATTAATATAATTGATGAAGCTAAGAAAGAGGAAATAATTTCAAATACAAAATATTTAAAAGTTAATATAAATGATGATTATGAAACTTATGATGACGGATATATTTATACTTTAAATTTTGATAATAATGTATCTTTGTATATCTATAATTCTAAAATTGGTTATTTAAAATCAGATGCAGAATCCACTTTCATAATTATGGATGGAGATATAGAAAAAGTATTAACTAATTTAAGCAAATCAAATAAATATAGAAGTGATATTATTTATTCACAATATATTAATATGACTGATATTGATAAAGCAAAAATAATTAATAATTATGAAGATTTGGTTAAATATGTAGAAAAATATAATAATTATAAATATGACAGCTATGGAAACAAAACGGAAGGTACATTAGATATTTTATTAAAAAATTATTCATCTCTTTATTTTGATAATAAATCTTTAGCATTAATATATGTACCTCTAACGAGTGGAAGTAATTCAGTTTCTATAGAAAATATTATAGAGGAAAATAACATTCTTGAAGTTTCGTATAAAATTAATGCGCCATCTATTGGTACAATGGATATGAGTGGGTACATACTATTAGTAGAAATTGGAAAGAATATAACACAAGTTATCTATAACGAAGAGTAATTATATAATCTAAAAATGAATGTTTAAAAAAAGTATCAAATTAAAATATGATACTTTTTTATTATGTTTGACCATTAAGGTCAAACAAAAAACTACCGGCTATGCCGGTA